>JAEZJD010000009.1 GCA_023436425.1 Bacteroidota bacterium
AACCAGCGCCGCAGCAACGAAACCAAACACTCTCAACAGTTTTATACGAAGCGGTGTTACCAGCTTTTCGTAACGCAGCGTATGGGTATTGAAATAATATTTGACTCTTTTCATAGTAATTGGCAAAGGCTTCTTAAAACCTGCCTTATTTACTTGCCTGTTCTGGAACTCCCCTCACGATTGACGTCTCACGTTCTTACCTTTGCAGCCCCGTAACGCGGGATTGACAAATATACTTGTGTTCCATAGCAAATTCAATGTTAATCGAGATGACCAGTGCAGACATACGTACAGCTTTTTTGGATTTTTTTAAGTTGAAAGAACACCTGATTGTTCCTTCGGCTCCCATTGTTGTAAAGAACGATCCCACGTTGATGTTCACCAACGCAGGCATGAACCAGTTCAAAGATTACTTTCTTGGCAACAAAACCCCCGTTTCACCTAGGATCGCTGACACGCAAAAGTGTTTGCGCGTGAGCGGAAAGCATAATGACTTGGAGGAAGTTGGTGTTGACACCTATCATCATACCATGTTTGAGATGCTCGGCAACTGGAGTTTTGGCGATTATTTTAAGGAGGAAGCTATTAAGTGGAGTTGGGAACTTTTGACAGAAGTGTTGAAAATACCGAAAGACAGATTGTATGTCACTGTTTTTGAAGGCGATGAAAAAGAAGGACTGCCCAAAGATGATGAAGCAATCGTTGAATGGAAAAAGTGGATCAGTGAAGACCGGATATTGTTGGGAAATAAGAAAGACAATTTTTGGGAGATGGGCGACACCGGTCCCTGTGGTCCGTGCACAGAAATTCATGTGGATACAAGACCGGATGCTGAACGTCAAAAGGTGGAAGGGAAAACGCTTGTGAACGCCGACAATCCACAAGTGATAGAAATTTGGAACAATGTTTTTATCCAATTCAACCGGTTGAAAGACGGTAATCTACAACCGCTGCCGCAAAAGCACGTGGATACAGGAATGGGGTTCGAAAGACTGGTAAGAGTGCTGCAGGGAAAAAATTCGAACTACGATACAGATGTTTTCACGGGGACCATTGCAGAAATAGAAAGGCTTACATCAACAAAGTATAACAGCGGAGACACAAAGCAGGCGATTGCATTTCGCGTGCTTGCCGATCATATTCGTGCCATTTCATTTACCATCGCTGATGGACAATTGCCTTCCAATACGGGTGCAGGATATGTTATCAGGCGTATTCTGCGCCGAGCGGTTCGTTATTATTATTCCTATCTCAATTATCAGAAACCATTATTGTTTGAGCTGGTTCCCGTTTTAGCGAGACAGTTCGAAAGTGTTTTTCCAGAATTGCAAAAGCAGGAGCAATTTGTGTCGAAGGTTATTCGCGAGGAAGAAGAAGCGTTCCTTCGCACATTGGAAAAGGGTTTGAAAAGAATCGAAGACATTTTCCATACGTCAGGTCAGGTGGTTCAGGGAAAAGACGCATTCGAACTTTACGACACCTACGGCTTTCCCCTCGACCTTACAAGACTAATTGCGTCGGAAAAAGGATTTGCCGTTGATGAACAAGGTTTCACCGCAGAGATGGAAAAACAAAAGCAACGTTCGCGTGCTGCCACCGCAATCGACACAGAAGATTGGGTGATCGTGAATGAAGGCAATAGCAACGAATTTGTCGGATACGATTCAATTGAAGCCAAGGCTAAAGTTCTTAAATATAGAAAAGCCAAAACAAAAGGAAAGGAGTCTTACCAGATTGTTTTGGACAAAACACCTTTTTATGCCGAAAGCGGCGGACAGGTTGGTGATGTAGGGCAATTTACAATCAGTGGTCATCAGTTAAAAATTGTTGATACCAAAAAGGAAAATGATCTCATTATTCATTTTGCGGAAAAAATTCCGGCCGACTTATCAGGTGAGCTGATTGCAAGAGTGGACGCAACGAAGCGCAAAGCAACTGCTATTCACCACAGTGCCACACATTTGCTGCATGCTGCGCTCCGCCAGGTGTTAGGCACGCACGTCGCTCAAAAAGGATCATTGGTAAATGCTGATTACCTCCGTTTCGACTTCTCGCACTTCAGCAAAATGTCTGATGAAGAAATTAAAAAGGTGGAACACATTGTAAACGAAAAGGTCAGGGAAAACATTCCCGTTATCATCCGCAACATGCCAAAAGAAGAAGCAATGAAAACAGGTGCGATGGCTTTGTTCGGTGAAAAGTACGGCGACACGGTTCGGGTAGTTTCAATGGATCCAAACTATTCAATAGAATTGTGCGGCGGTACACACGTGGGTGCAACCGGTGAACTCGGATTTTTTAAAATCATCTCCGAAGGTGCTATTGCGGCAGGTGTTCGAAGGATTGAAGCCATCAGCGGACAAGTGGCGGAAGACTTTATTAATGAGCAGCTTTCAACCGTTCAAAAGATTCGCGAAGCTTTAAAG
Organism: Bacteroidota bacterium; assembly: GCA_023436425.1. Lineage (GTDB taxonomy): Bacteria > Bacteroidota > Bacteroidia > Chitinophagales > Chitinophagaceae > Flavisolibacter. The sequence continues at coordinate 2,427 of JAEZJD010000009.1, forward strand.
AATCCGAAAGATCTTCTTAAGGCGATCAGCACACTGAATGAAGAAAACACAACATTAAAAAAGAAGATCGAAACGTACGAGCTACAACAAATAAGACAGATTCGCCAGGAAATACATAATAAAAAACAGCAGATCAACACTACCAACTTTATTGGCGAAGTGGTAAACGGGTTAACGAGCGACAATTTGAAGAAGTTGGCATTCGAACTCAGGGCCGATGTTTCGGATTATGTAATTGTCCTTGCATCTGCCAATGAAGGCAAGGCAAGCGTAGTGCTGCTTTTTGACGAAGCAGTAGCGAAAGAAAAGAACCTTGATGCTTCAGCCATTATCAAACAAAAAATTGCCCCCATCATCAAAGGTAACGGAGGCGGACAAAAAACACTCGCCACCGCCGGCGGACAAGATGTTTCAGCCCTTTATCAGGTAATTGAAGCGGTAAAAAACCACCTTTAACCACTTATCATTTTAACACTTGCGAAGGCTTTCGTATTCAGCAACTGTTCTATATCTTTGATCTACGAAAAAAGACGTATTATGAATAAAATTTTAATTGCGGCTGTGCTCCTTCTCTCTGTACCCGCTTCAGTTTTAGCGCAGAAGGAGAAAGAAAAAGTAAAGGATAAAAAAGATGTTCAGCAGATCATCGTTACCCGCACAGGCGATAAAAGCGAAAAAACGATTATCGAAATTGTTGGCGACAAAGTGAAAGTGAACGGCAAAGAAGTGACCGATAACACCGGTGATGTAAAGGTCAGGTTGAATAATTTGCGTGGAGCAACCGTGTACGCGCCGGCTGCCGATGCATTTGCGTTCAACTTCGACGGTTTTGACAGATATCCTTCCATATACCGGCTCGACTCTAACAGAGCCATGCTTGGCATTGTTACAGAAGGCAAGAATAATGGCGCCGAAGTAATGTCTATAACAAAGGCAACGGCTGCAGAAAAAGCGGGGCTTAAAAAAGGTGACATAATCACACGGATTGATAGTAAAAAAATTGAAAGTTCCGACGACGTAACCGACGCCATCCGTGCGAAAAAACCAGGCGAAAAGGTGAGCATCACCTATTTGAGAGATGGCAAAGAACAAAAGGCTACAGCGGAACTGGGCCGTTGGAGAGGAATTCAAATGAATACCGCAGTTGCTATGCCGCGTATTGCTGATGCTTTTGAAAGAGTCACTCCGCGCATTCAGGGAAATGGTGACTTTTACACGATGGCTTTAGGTCGCCCACGGCTTGGCGCATCCGTTCAGGACACAGAAGACGGTAAAGGAGCAAAAGTGCTTGATGTTGAAGACGAAAGCAATGCCGAAAAAGCAGGCTTGAAAGAAGGAGACGTTATTACCCAAATCGACGACAAAGCAGTAAATGGAGCAGATGATGTTGCAAGATTACTGAGGGAAAAACGTGAATCATCTTCAGTGAAGTTGCAAGTGTTGCGCGACGGCAGACAACAAACGCTTGACGTAAAGTTTCCAAAGAGGCTAAAAACAGTAGATCTGTAAATATTTCTCATTTGTTGTATTTTGATGAACCCCACCATGTCGGTGGGGTTTGTTGTATAAGAGGGTGCCAAAACATTAGGCTAAATTTGTCCGGATGAGTGAACCCAATCAATACGAAACCGTAATCGGGTTGGAAGTGCATGCACAGTTGCTTACAAAAACGAAGTTGTTTTGTGGCGACACAACTGAGTTCGGAAGAGAGCCAAACACGCAAGTCAGTCCTATCTCACTTGGGCATCCGGGCACTTTGCCAAAGATGAATAAAGCTGCTATTGATCTTGCACTGCGACTGGGCTTAGCTACAAACTGCACCATTGTTCAACAGAACTATTTTGCACGGAAAAATTACTTTTATCCGGATCTACCAAAAGGATATCAAATTTCGCAGCACACCACACCGATTTGCAGGAACGGCTTTCTCGAAATCACATCTGCAAACGGGAAAAAAAGAATACGCATCAACAGGATTCATATTGAAGAAGATGCCGGCAAAAGTCTGCATAGTGATGGGGATTACTCCAATTTAGATTTTAATCGAGCGGGAGTCCCGTTGTTGGAAATAGTAACGGAGCCGGACTTCAGAAGCGCTGATGAAGCCGCTGCTTATGTTACTGCGTTAAGAAAATTAGTTCGCCACCTGAAGGTGTGTGACGGCAATATGGAACAAGGAAGCCTGCGTTGCGATGTAAATATTTCAGTGAGAAGAACAGGAGATGACATACTTGGGACCAGGGTGGAGATCAAAAATTTAAACTCAGTTCGTTACATTAAAAAAGCCATTGTCTGTGAAAGCGAACGATTAGTGCAGCAGTTGATTACCGGTAGAGAAATCCTGCAACAGACAAAAGGATTTGATGAAAACACATCTGCCACTTACGTGATCAGAACGAAAGAAGATGAAGACGACTACAGGTATTTTCCTGATCCCGATTTGCCCCCTTTCTTTATTTCCGATGAATGGATCAGTCGGGTAAAGGAAGATATGCCACCGCTTCAGCAGGAGATTGAAAAAAAGCTGATCTCAACATATCATTTAACTGAATACGACGCAAAATTGATTGCCGAGGATAGCGATTCGGTAAACTATTTTTTTCAGCTTTCTCAAGAGAGCGGGCAACCCAAAGCTGCCGCTAACTGGATTATTGGCCCAGTTAAAAAATACTGCTCTGAAAACGATTTATCGATTGATCAATTTCCTGTACAACCCGGTTCAATGTCCCGGTTGCTCCAGCTGATACACAGCGGAAGCGTGAGTTATGGAATCGCGGTTCAGAAACTTTTTCCCCAACTAATCGCCGAACCTGCAACAGATCTGGAGGCGTTTATTTCAGCAAAAAATTTGCAACTACAGGATATTAGTGAAACAGATAAGCTGATCGAAACGGCGCTGGATAAGTACCGGGAAAAAATAACAGAATATAAAAACGGAAAAAAAGGTTTGCTTAGTTTATTTGTTGGTGAAGTGATGAAGCTTTCAAAAGGCAAAGCGGATGCGAAATGGGTTACGGAAAAAATTATAGAAAAACTAAAAGATTAGAAATGAAATTTGTTTGGTCAATTATTGCATTCATCTTTATCTCCTGCAACAACAACACCCATAGTGGAGGTAAACTACGGATAAACGGCACCATAAAAAGCACAACTGCGAAAACCATTTACCTGGAAGAAATTCCGTTCACAGGAAGTGCTCCGATAATTATCGATTCCTCTGCAATTGGTGAAAACGGATCTTTTCTGTTTGAAACAAATACCACTCAGGAAAGTCTTTACAGTCTTAGAACTGCGCAAAACATGTATCCTGTCGCTATTGTAATCGGCGATGCAGATAACATATCCGTGAACGCTGATCCTGCAAATCAACAACAGCCTTACACTGTCTCCGGATCAAAGGCATCCGAATCGCTGGTGGAATTTGACCGACATCTGAGTACCAAGGCAATGAAGATTTATCAGCTCAGTATTGAAATGGACAGTCTTTCCAGGCGAAGAGTAGAAGACGCAACCACCAACAGCCACTATGCTGAATTGGAAAAAGAAGTGGCAGATCTGAAGGAATATGCCACTGACTTTATCAAAAAAAGTAATAGTCCCGCACTTACGCTTTATGCTTTGGATTCATACCAGAGTATGACCGGAAATATTGGAATTCAGCAGTTGAATGGAGCCGAGGTTAATGAGATAATTTCGCAGGCTTCGGAGAAGTTTTCAAACAGTAAAGCCATTGCCGAGGCTAAAAAACGATTGAAGCCTTCTAAGGCTGTTGATTTCAGTATGCCCGATGTGAATGGTAAGCCAGTTGCACTTTCATCGTTCAGAGGCAAGTATTTGTTAGTGGATTTTTGGGCAAGTTGGTGTCAGCCGTGTCGGAAAGAAAATCCGAACGTGGTAAAAGCTTACAACCAGTTTAAGGATAAAAACTTTACCATTCTTGGCGTATCGCTCGATAAGGAAAAAGGCGATTGGATGAAAGCGATTAAAGACGATGGACTTGTTTGGACGCAGATCAGCGATCTTAAATATTGGAACAGCAAAGCAGTGGAGCTTTATCGTTTCAATAGTATTCCTTACAACATTCTTCTTGATCCGGATGGAAATATTATAGCTGAGGGCTTACGCGGAAATGAGCTCGTTGATAAGTTAAACGACGTGCTGAAATAATTTAAGATTCAAAAAAAAGAGACTATCAAATGATAGTCTCTTTCACGTAAAGAATATTCCAATTACGGATTTTGTTCTGATTTTGGCATGTTCGGATTGCTCTCGAATTCTCTCAACGGAATTTTGTAAGTCCACTTAACGTCACCTGCAGGAACTACCAACACGGCATCCGCACGATGATTACTGTTTCTTCTGTCAATTCCTTTATCTAAGCGCTTCAAGTCGAAATAAGCCCTTCCTTCACCCCACAATTCTATTCTCTTTTGCAGCCAGATTTCGTCAATCAAAGCTGTTCCCGTAGCGGTAGATTTTACATACCCGGGATTTCTTTTGCTGATCAAATCGAATAAGGTTTGCTGTGCTTGTGCCGTTTTTCCTTGTCTTGCCTGAGCTTCTGCTTCAATCAAATACATTTCTGCCACTCTTTGGAAGATGTAGTCACCTGTGAAGCCACCTGGATCTTTAAATTTCAACTGAGCATAAGCCGGCAGCTTAGTGTTGATTGTCTTTGCAACATCATTGAACACTAGCTTTCTCACGTCGCCAGTAGGAATTTGATCGTATAACTTTTTGTCGATCAACTTATAGATCGCCAATGCACCGGCATAACCTGGGCTGGTGTTATCCATTTGAGAGAAGAAAGAAGCGTAGATTGTTGTCGTTTGAGAGGTAATTACCTGGCCCCACATCCATTCAGGATTTGAAATATCTGCAAAACCATCCTGGTATTGCGCAGCACTCATAAGCGTGTAGCCTTGCCTTGCTTTATTAGCTGCAGATTCTGCTTCTGACCAGTTTTCCATATCGAGGTAAACATTGGCTAAGAAAGAATAAGCGACTTTCTGATCTATTTGTTCTTTGCTTGGTCTCGCCCACCCTTGCAAAAGACCTACCGCTTCATTCAGATCAGCCACGATCTGACTATAAACTTCACTCACTTTATTTCTTGGCTTACCCTCGAAGCCTGGGCCAGTATACACAGGCACTCCTAAAGCATTTTCGTTACCCTTATATTTCTTTTGGAACATGCGAACCAAGTAATGATAGGAGTAGGCTCTCAGCGCAAGGGCTTGTCCTCTAATTGATTTCAATTCTGCATCCGTAACGGTTCCAGGAATTTGATCAATCAAGTTGTTTACATTGAAAATAATCTTGTAATAAAAGTTCCAAAGAAACAGAGGACGGCGATAGGTTTCTTCGCGATTATCAAGAAGATAGTCAAAACCCATCCAGTGGTGGCTCGTTTGCACCATATCTTCTGTCATCAAGTCAAGACCCATATCAACTGCCTTCTGACCGAAGTCGTCGTGGTTTCCACTCCCTAATGAGTTCCATTGGCGCATAAAGGCGTAAATACCTTTGATGCTTGCGTCCTGCAGTTTCAATGCAGATGCAGGACTCGAACTAGCGATTTCGCGGGCCTGGTCGGCAGTAAAGGTACCCGACGCAGGAGCCGTATTTAAGAAGTCTTTTTTGCAGGATGTTAAAAACAGCATTCCGCAAGAAAGAACAACAAGTATTTTTTTCATGTTTTCTATTTTGTTTATTTAGAATGAAGTTGTTAAGCCAAAAGACACAGTTTTGATAGGTGCATACGCATTGCCCACAAAACCTGTGAAGCTTTGTCTTGGATCCAAACCTTGTCTCTTGCTGAACAATGCAACGTTATCAGCTACTACATAAAATCTTGTGCTGCCCATGTTCAACCTGTCAGTTGTGCGGCTGGGCAAAGTGTACCCTAAGCTGATATTTCTGATGCTGAAATACGATGCATCCATCAGGAACCTATCAGAAATAGAGTTTCCATCCTGGTAGTTCAATTGCACTTTTGGAATGTTTGTGATATCGCCGGGCTGTCTCCAACGACCTTCAATGTCCTGGTGCCATGTGGTAACATCGCCACCACCTGCGTAAAGCAAACCAGCATACGGAGACTCCATAACATAACCACCTAAAGCATACGATGTAAGCACAGTGAAATCGAAGTTTTTGAATTGAACATTTAAATCAACACCGCCATACACATCGTTGATCGCTGATTTTCCAACATAGTAACGAGTGGCGTTACCTGTTTTATTTACTGTTATTTTCTTGCCTGTAGGTTGTCCGTTCACAACTTCATCTGCATAATAAAGCGCTTCACCATTTTGAGGATTAACACCTGCAAATTCGTAAGTGAAATAGTCGTAAATACCGTGACCTTCTAAGTACTTAAAGTTTCCTGTTGTAAGACCATTAGTTTTAAGAAAATCGGGCAAACGATTTATTTTGTTGTTGAAGTGAGTAGCGTTTACGCCAAGCTTCACCGTCCAATCATTCGTTCTAAACACATCTGCATTCAACTCTGTTTCCCAACCCCAGTTTTCCATGTCACCAAGGTTTCTGTCAATACTGAAACCACCTCTTGAAGTTGCAATTGGAGTCGAGAAAATCAAATCGAAAGTTTTTCTTTTAAACCAATCGAAACTACCATTGATGCGGTTGAAAACTTTGAAATCGGCGCCAACATTGATGTCTTGGTTTTTCTCCCACGTAATGTCTGGATTACCCATATAGTTGAACCTTGTACCGAGCGCACCGTTGTTATTCACAACTACGTACTGGTCGATGTAAGGATAAAATCCGCCTACCGCGTCATTTCCGCGAGTACCCCAGCTTCCCTTCAATTTCAACATATTGACGAAGTCGACACCTTTGAAGAACGCCTCTTCTGAAATAACATAACCAGCGCCAATGCTGTAGAAAGATCCCCATCTGTTTTCGGGAGCAAAGCGGCTTGATCCATCTCTTCTATAACTTCCACTGAGCAAATACTTGCTTTTGTAGTCATATCTCAACTGACCAAAATACCCTTCTACGGCGTAAGTATTTTCAGAAGAGCTGAGGGATTGAATAGACACAGCGTTACCTAATTGCGGAACATCCGGCAATAAGAAGTTTTCTTTTGAACCAGACAATCCATTACTTACATATTTGTAAGACTCATGTCCTAACAAAAAGTCGATGCCATGGGCGTCAAACCTTTTATTGTAGTTCAACAACTGGTTGATGTTTGTAGTTACATCTCTTGAACTTGATACAGTACCTCTCCCGTTTGCACCGGCAGCATTACCGAACAACGGGTTTTGGAATGAAACTCCATCGCCCAAAGTCATATCAATACCATAGTTCAGCGTCAATTTCAACTCAGGTAAGAACTTCACCTCAGCGAAACCTCTTCCCGAAGCATTATCCGCTCTGCTGTTATAGATATCGAGATCCAGTGTTGCACGAGGATTTTCGGTAGCTGCAAATTTGCGGGTACCCATAATGTTGTTACCAAAATCGAAAATTCTGTTGCCTTTGTTATCCAGCACGTAGGCACCTCTGTTTGCAGCAGATGTGTCGCGAATATATACTGGGTAAATAGGTGCTATAGACCGGGTGAAGAAGAATGCATTTTGGTATGTGGTATTACCTGTTTGGGTCGTGTTAGCCTTGGAATTGGCGTAAGCACCGTTTACACCTACACGTAACCATCTAGACACGTCCTGCTCCAAGTTCAACCGAGTAGTAATTCTATTGAAATCAGATTTTATGATGTAACCCTGATCTTTCAAATAACCTAACGACACGTAATAACGTGTTTTGTCACTGCTGCCGCTTAAAGTACCTTGGTATTCCTGTCTTGGGCGATTGTCGAACATCGCATCAGTCCAGCTATCGTTGAACAATAATTTTGCATTTGGGTTTAGCTTTCCTGTCGCGGGATCAATTACCTGAGTCGCCGGAACATTATATGGATTATATCCGGCACCACCAATACCAACTGTGTTTGTAAACAAATTAGTTGATGCATATTGACGTGCGGCGGCATCCGTCAATGGGTTTGTAGTTCTGTAGCGGGCCTCGTTGTACAGAGCCTCCCAATAGATTTCCAGAAACTGGCCTGGGTCTCTGATGACATCATATTCTTCCACAGCACGGCTGTTGATCCCATAACGAGCCTGCAACTCAAACTTTGGTTTGCCCTTACCACGTTTGGTGGTAATCATTACAACTCCGTTAGAGCCGCGGGCACCATAAATAGCCGCAGAAGCCGCGTCCTTAAGAACACTGATCGATTCAATGTCATTAGGATTAATTGCATTGATGTCTCCGCCGTAAGGTTGACCGTCAACAACGAATAATGGTGAAGATGACGCATTTATGGAACCAATACCGCGGATGCGAATGTCTGTTCCGGAACCTGGCTGACCCGAGCCGACGGTTGCTTTCAAACCGGGAACAAGGCCTTCAAGAGACTTTGTCAGGTTAGCAATTTGTTGTTTGCCAATCTCTGTTCCGGTTACTTGTGAAGTGGCACCTGTAAAAGTTTGTCTCCGAGTCGTTCCATACGCCGTCACAATCACTTCATCCATAGACGCTGCGTTCGCAGATAAAGTGATGACAACATTGTTTGATTCGTTCGTGAGAGAAACCTCCCTGTTTTGGAAACCTACAGAGGAAATGACCAGTGTAGTTGCATTTTGCGGAACAGTTAAACTAAAGGATCCATCGGGACCGGAGGTGGTACCGACACTTGTTCCCTTCACTGTTATCGAAGCATTTGCAACGGGGTTACCCTGCGCATCTGCAATGCGACCGGTGATCGTCCGGTTTTGTGCCAGGAGCTGTGAGCTTATCATCAGCAGGCCGAGCACCATCATTAGAACTCTTCTCATGTGTGACTTATTGATTTAAAAAGTTATAAGCGTAGTTTCAATGAAACTACCTTGGTTCGAACAAATAAATAGGTGTGTGTGAAATCTGTTAGAAGACTACATTTCCATGCTAAAAGCTGCGCGAATATAGTTGAACAGACAAATAAACAACAATCGGTTGCACATTTTTTTTATACTAATACTCTTTGGACGATTTTTTTTAATGTTTTGTGACAAAAACCGCCACTGTACTGCATTTTAAGACCGATGGGTCCTTTTTGAAATGACCAGAAATCTGTTTGGCAGATACGAAAAAAGGGCTGTCAAACGACAGCCCCTTTTCTATTTCAGTACGAACTCGTCTAAAGAGGATTTTGTTGCACCACGCCCAGAGTATACTCAATTTCAACCCTCGGAATCAAAAACTGCCAGTTCAATGTTCCCGCCGGTTCATTCATTTTTTGAGCCAACGTATTGTTGTGATTTCCGCCCGTTCTGTCTAGAGGAAGATTCAATCGTTTAAGATCGTAGAATCTAAAGCCTTCACCCCACAACTCCACTCGACGCTGTATCATAATTTCGTCGATTAGTGCTTGTCCGGAATTAGTTGAAAGCGTGTAGTTTGGATCCCTTTGCTTAGCCAAAGTAAAAAGTACCTGGCGAGCCGCCGCATCTTGTCCGCCTTGTCTTGCCAAAGCTTCGGCTTCGATCAGATACATCTCAGCTGAGCGCATAAACACCAGGTCTCCGTTACTGTTCCCCGGGTTGTCTAACAGAAATTTTCTCGTCATGTACGGGAATCTTGTACCGCCGGCCACTACAGGGAAGGTAGCATCCTTGCCGGTGGAATCCCAGAGCTTTTTACGGATGTCTGTTGGTGAAATTTTAGCGTACAGTGGCGAGAATATAGCTTTCGGATTGCCTCTTGTATTTGTTGAAGAGAAATTGCCGAGATAAGCATAAAAAGAATAGAAGTAAGTCGGTTGATCATCGCGGTGGTCAATACCCCAAATCCATTCTGGATTGTTCGTATCAGAAAATCCCGCGAGATATTGCGTATTGCTCATCAATGGAAATCCCTGACGAGCTTCCTGCGCCATTTGAGCAGCAACGGTCCAGTTTTGCTGTGTCAATGCAATTCTCGCCTTGATGCCCTTAGCTACGTTTACATTTATGTGCGATTTAGATGGTCTTGCGGGAAGTCCAGTCAGCAACGTGATAGCCTGGTCGATGTCCGCATTGATCTGCGTGTATGTTTGTGCCACTGTACTTCTCGGCAAAGCACCCGTTCCCGGTTCCAACACCAGCGACATTCCAAGTCCGTCATTCGCTTTTGTTTTGTCAAATCTTTCGCCGAACAACTGAACCATTTGAAAGTACGACCATGCGCGGTAAGCATATGCCTGCCCTTTGATCGATTTTTTGTCAGCGTCTGGTCCTTCTGCGTTGTCAATATTGGCAATGATCATGTTGGCATTGGCAATAATGGTGTAGTAGAAACCGTAACTAAAGCGATCTATTGTGCTGGCGTCATTTCTATGTCCCAGCCACCGGTATTCGGAGATAAACCAACCATTTGCATTGGCGGTCATCACCATATCTTCTCCCAGAACATCCATAAAAATCATGTTGCCGCTGTATCCGCCAAGCGACTGAGTCCCGTACCACTGCACATACATCATTCTATGAATTCCGTTGATGGCAGCATATGCATTTTTTGTTGTTGAATAAATGCTCGCCGGCGTCAGGGTTTCCGGAGGATCTAATTGGAGATATTCTTTTTTGCAGCCGGTCATCGCCACTATCGACAATAACATGCTGCCGAACAATATTTTCCTGATTTTCATTTTAAAAGTGTTTTAATCGGTTTTCATTAAAAGTTTACGCTCAGTCCTGCGGTGATTACTCTTGCTGCATCATATGTGTCCCCGGTTGTACCAGAGAAAGCACCGTTTACGTTCATACCTTTTCTTGCAGTGAAGAAATGCAGATTTTCTCCGCTCACAAAAACTCGGGCTGAAGCAGCACTAATTCTCGATAACAGTCGGCCAGGCACTTGATAAGACAAGGTTACATTGTTGATGCTTAAGTAACTGGCGTCGGTAATAAAGCGGCTGGATGTAGCGCCGAATTGTGAGCTGCGTGTATTATCAAGCCTTGGAACATTAGTAATGTCTCCAGGATTCTGCCAACGGTTTAATATATCAGTGTGGTAAGTTCCACCATTTGTAGCAGTTGACATCAAAGCTCCGTATACCCCATCATACACATATCCGCCAAGCTGATAAGTAAGTACGAAGGATAATCCGAAATTTTTATAGGTCATATTGTTCTGCAAACTACCATACACATCAGGAAGCGAAGATTTGTTCAAATAATCCTGCCGTGCGTTGTTGTGGTCAATGGTCACGGTATCGAATCCACCAATTGAGTTCTTAATCAGCTTGGAATTGGTCGGGTTATAGGTAATTACATTTAGATAAAGAGCTGATCCTGTTTCAGGGTCGACTCCGTAGTAATTTCTGGTATAAAAATCATAAATAGAATGTCCAACTTCTCTCTTGAATGGACTACTCGTTAATGCTGGTGTTAGCTCCGGCATTTTAGTAATCTCGTTCGTGTAGTGCGTGGCATTCAATGTAATGTTCCAATTGAAATTTTTTGCTCTTACAGGGACGCCGGTAATTTGTGCTTCAACACCTTTGTTGGTCATAGAACCGGTGTTTTGTGAAATAGAAAAACCGCCGCCCGGAGTTCCACCGCTTTGAATTGGTTGTGGCACATTGAAAATCAAGCCTGAGCTGTTTCGGATGAAGTATCCCAAAGTACCATAGACTCTGTTCTTAAGGAAGCCGAAATCCAACCCAAGGTCCAAAGGTTTTTGTGTTTCCCATGTAAGCTGAGGGCTTCCAAGGGAAATCAGAATTACACCTGGTCTCACGTCATCATCCCAACCAATATCGTAGCCGGACTGGTATGGATAGTTTCCTGTGTTTGAGTTACCGGTTACACCGTACGATGCTCTTAACTTCAACTGATCAACCCAGGTTACCTTAAAGAAGTTTTCTTTGTCAATGCTCCATCCTGCACCAATGGACCAGAAATTAGCCCATCTGATGTCAGTTGGGAATTTTGAGTTTCCATCACGTCTCAAAGAAGCAGACAACAAATATTTGTTTGCATAGTCGTAATTAAGTCTCGAAAAATATCCTTCAGACCTCGACTCCGTCAAAGATGAGCCGAGAGAGTTGATGGTGATAAAGTTTGAAAATGTATATACATTCTCAAAGCTTTGCCCGATCCTCAACCCTGATATTCCTGTAGACTTATAGTTGTAATTCTCGTGACCTAACAGAAAGTCAACCGCGTGAGCAGTTCCAAACCGACGGTTGAAGTTCAACAGCTGGTTGAAGGTGTAGCTGGTTGCCCGGCTGGTGCTTCTGCTGTATCTTCCTGCAGGATAACCGTCACCCACAGTTGGATTTTCATATCCCTCACCTTCGTTGTTCGTGATATCAGTACTGATGTTTGTCGTTAGCTTTAACCATGGAGTGAAAATCACTTCTCCAAAAGCACGTGCAGAAACTACATCTCTCGTATCATTATCCAAATTCCAAAGATGCTCTGCAATTGCGTGCCTACCAGAGTTGTAAGGACGTCCGTAGCCCGCTTCGTTGCCGAGGTCAAATTTGGGATTTCCGAGTGCATCCATAACGATGCTTCCTGTGCTCGGATCATGCAAATGCACAGGGTAAATTGGCGCGATGTAGCGAGAGAAATAAAATGGATTTACAATACCGCTGGTAGCAGAATTATTGAATTTCGTACGATTGCCTGCAAGATTTATTCCGGACTTAAACCAGCGTGTGATATTACCGTTAGCATTAACACGAGCACTGAATCGGGACAAATCTGATCGCAAACCCCATCCACCTTCTTTTACATAACCAAAAGAAGCAAACATGTCCGATCTGTCGCTTGCAGATGAAAACTGTACGCCGTATTCATTTCTTGTTCCTCTGCGTGTTGACTGGTCGAGCCAATTCAAATCATCAGCGTAAAGCAAAGATGCATTAGGATTAATTTTTCCATCAGGGCTGACAATCGCGGTACTTGCTACATTGAAAGGATTGTATTTTCCAAGAACCTGATAAATATCCTGGAAGCTGCCACCTCTGAACATTTGATTACCTGCATTAGCGCCTGATGTATATCTTGGCAATGTTCCGCTAGCGATCATGCCAGCACTATCCAACGTTGTAGGTTTTGTTAAACCCGTTCCGTATACAAGACCGTTCCGATAAGCTTCCCATGCAAGCGGATAAAACTGGTAAGCATCCACAGTAGGATATCTCGGAATAGCAGGATCAGAGTATCCGGTTTGAACTTTGAATTGTAAATTCTGTTTTCCTTTTTTTGCTTTCTTAGTTGTGATCATTACAACTCCGTTCGCTCCTTTTGAGCCATACAGCGCAGTGGTAGAGGCGTCTTTCAACACGGTGATTGTTTCAATATCGTCCGGGTTAATGTTGGAAAAACCACCATCGTAGATTACTCCATCCACTACATATAAAGGAGAACTGCTTAGCGAGTAAGAACCAAACCCTCTTACTATGATACCGGGACTGGAGCCTGGTGATCCGCTAGGTGTAGTCGTCTGAATGCCAGGCGCCGCTCCAACAAGTGCATTAAGAGCATTTGTGATGGGGCGATCCTTGAACTTGTCGCTGCCCACCTGTGCCGCAGATCCTACAAAATTTTCCTTTTTAATACTGGAGCCGTACGCCAATACAACTACCTCATCGAGATTCTTTGAAGCATCAGAGAGCGTTACAGCGATGTTGCTTCTGTTTGCAACATTGATTTCCTGTGCGGCTTTGTCGATAAAGGAAATCACCAATACACGTCCGTTTTGAGGAACGTTGATGGAAAAGGTTCCATCATTGTTGGTAACAGTACCGATTGTAGTTCCTTTAACTACTACAGAAGCACTGGGAATTGGGTTCCCCTGCTCGTCGGTAACTTTCCCCGTTACAGTTCGGTTTTGTGCCAGCAGCTGAAGGTTGATCAGCAGCATACCAAGCACGATCAGTAGAGTTCTTCTCATGTTTATGATGTTTAAAAAATAAAACGCAAAGTGTTGGCTAAGGGCAGGTACAGTTAGTTTCCTCTTAAGAGACTGATGAGTTCTCCTAAAAGCTGCACGAATATAAGGGAAGACCAATTTAAAAGTCCATTGTGAAAAAAAATATTTGCCGGGCTGCTCCACACCGAACCGCACCACGTAATAACACAAAACCCGCTGCTCTAGCGGGTTTCAACAAAACATTCGAAAGTTATCTGAATGGAAACTTGCACCTTGAAAACCCAGGTTCTATATTGATTTTATATAATTAGTTCTGGCAAAATGTAGAACACTAACAGTTAGGCCGCTACAATTTATGTTGATATCAATGCAGACTGTTGTAATAAATTGTTCGCGGTGGAATTTTTTGATCATTAGCATCCCTGACGTATTCTTTAAGAGTTTCGATTCGGCAGAGAGAACTAGCGGAATCTCTATTTATTTTCTCACGAACTGTAGTTGAGCAAAAAAGGTTTTTTACAAAGATGGTTATAGACGATAAACACCCGCAGTAGTGGCGGGCGTTTATTTAGAGAAGAGTTCAATCTTAATAATTGGGATTCTGTACCACTGCAGGATTCTGCGTCACTTCATCAGCAGGAATCGGCCAAATGAATCTGTAATCACTATATGGAATCGCAGCTCGTGTAGGCGTGAAAGCTAATCCACATCCGTAGACTGCAAGGCCTTGTGTTCCGTTAGCGGCTTTTGCCGGTACTCCACCCGGTGAAAAATTAGGATTGTTTTCTCCTGTCAGCCTGGATATATCGCCCCAACGCCTTCCTTCTAACAAAAGTTCAATTCTTCTTTCCATTAAAATGGCTTTAATTAAGGCAACTTTATCAGGAAAACTCGCAGCGGTATAGGCCTCAGTGGTCGGGTTTGCCAGGGCTCTATTGCGCACTGCGTTCAACAGGTCGACTGCTCTTTGAGACACGCCACTTGCCTGCCGTGCTTCTGCTTCTGCCAGTGTCAACAACACTTCGGCATAGCGAATTTGGGGAGCCCAGTCACCACGGTTAGTAAAGTCTTTGTACTTGATAGTCATAATGCTTGTGCCGTTGAGATTATTTGTACCGCTTGTATACAGAAGTGTACGTCGTTTATCGTCACATTTCCAAGCTGTGTTGTTCCAGATTATTGGAGAAACGGCAACCAGTCCTCGACCTCCCAAATTGGCAGGCCCTAACTGACCAGGAAGGGACCCATTCACACTGATGTTATCCTGAGGATCATTTTTAATAGAAAAGATATTTTCCTTTGAAGCATTTGCTCCTCCAGCCGCATTAAAGGGTCCATCCGGAGTCGGCATGAGCGTCCAACCACCAATTGGACTAACGTAAGGGGCAGCCGCAGGTACCAATTTGTTACCCTCCGCTATTACACCAGCATAGTCGCCCATGTGCAGTTTCACTCTCATTTTAAGTGCAATAGCAGCCGCTTTTGTAGCTCTGTATGTA
>JAEZJD010000014.1 GCA_023436425.1 Bacteroidota bacterium
GTGCTCTACCAAATGAGCTACTTCCGCTTAGATATGTAAAGAACTTTCAGGGGCGGCAAAAATAAGGCTTGAAGCCATTGCCGCAAAAAATAGAGGCAGAAATTTATTTGTATTGCGGGGTAAACTTAGTGCTTTCCTGCACTACCACGTTCTGCGGTCCGCTCTTCGTATAACGTATTGTATAAAGCTTGTAGCAGCTGCCGAAAGAAAACATGACCAAACAAAAAACCGATAAATAAAATATGAACGCAGAAGAGGAAACCCAGCTATGTGTGAAGTCACGATCTTGAACCTTCTGCAGTTCCTCATGATATTCTTCCTGACGGTAATCCATGTTTCGTATTTGAATGCAAAAATAGGAAAGCGCAAATATATGTAAGCAATCAAACCCTTTGCTGAACTATCTCGCTAAACTTTTTTTTCTTTTCAATGAAATGCTGCCATGCCACATTGCCGTGATAAACACCTGTAAGTTTTTCCACTTTCACCCGGTGTTTCGGTTTCCATTTTTTATTTCCAAAGAAAATCCAGTAACCAAAAAAGAGATGCGCTTTTAAAATCGCTACGAAATAACCTCCTTCGCCTGATAGAAAACCTTTCAGCGCAGAGACCTGATCCAGCATCATTCGAAAAGGAATTTTCCACCATTTTTCACTCCACGGCAAGTTTTTGGCCAGCATAATTTGATTGTTGCGAAAATTCAATAGCGTTTTTCTTGAATTGCCGCGCGGCAATGTGCCACCGCCAACGTGGTAAATAACCGAATCGGGTGAGCAGAAAATTTTAAATCCCGCAAGTTTTATGCGCCAACAGAGATCAATTTCTTCCTGGTGTGCAAAAAAGTATTCGTCGAAACCATGCATCTCCCGAAACACTTTTGACTTAATAACCATTGCCGCACCCGATGCCCAGAATACTTCTTCAGTGGTATCGTATTGAGACGAGTCTTCTTCACAAATGTCAAATATTCTTCCGCGGGCAAGTGGATAACCAAATGCGTCAAGCCATCCGCCGCCGGCACCCGCATATTCGAAAAAGGTTCGGCTTTTGTACGACAATATTTTTGGCTGGCAGGCAGCATGCGTCGCATCGTTTTCTAACAGCATTATGATAGGTTGCAGCCAGTCAGGAGTTACTTCCACATCGGAATTGAGCAGTACGAAATAATCGGCCGTAACCTGCTGTAGCGCCGCATTGTAGCCACCGGCAAAGCCGAAATTTTTTTCTAATAGGATGATTTCGATACCTGGAAATGTCTGCTCCAGAAAATGTACAGAGCCATCAGTAGATCCATTGTCTGCAACAATTATCCTGCAATTGGCATAGGTTGTTTTTTGAACAAAGGGAAGAAACTGTTGAAGGTAATGTTTGCCATTCCAGTTTAATATCACTATTGCAACGGATGGTAAAGCCTCCACTGATTTTTTTTCAAAAATAAGAGATGCGTTACAACAACACGATGCATTCGGCTGACGTTTCGGTAGTTGTATTAAGCTTCCATTATTTTTGACTATGTTTCGTCAATTTGTAAACTGGCGTACGCTGCTTGCATTTGTTGCCATTTTGATTGTGAGCGGAACTATCTTGTACTCCTCATATCTCGCCAACAAAATAGAAAATGATGAAAGGAAACGTGTGTTCAGATTCGGCGAATCACTGCGCATAAAAGCGCTTACATTGGAGCAGGATGTAATCACCTTTACAAATCAGATCGCGATTGAAAACAATGACATCCCAATAATTGAAACGAATGAAAGGGATGTGCCGAGTGGCCTGCATATAAATCTTGACAGTTTACAAGCAACTGACTCCAACTACTTAAAAAAGAAAATAAGAGAGTTTAAATCGGCTCATGATCCGGTGATTGTTCCGATTACAAAAACTCCATACACCTATAACAAGTATTATTATGGCGACTCGAAGCTTTTGAAAGAAGTGCGTTATTATCCGCTCGTTCAATTGCTGATCGTTGGTCTGTTCATTTTGATAACTATTCAGGCATTGCGAACAAGCTATCGCTCCACGCAAAATCAGGTGTGGGCAGGCATGGCAAAGGAAACAGCACATCAACTTGGCACTCCTGTTTCTTCGTTAGAAGGATGGGTAGAAATTCTGAAAGAGACCCATGGGAACGAACCATTTGTTGCAGAAATTGAAAAGGACGTAAGCCGCTTAAGACTGGTTTCGGACCGGTTTGGAAAAATTGGCAGTACGCCGCAACTGGAACAAAGAAATGTGGTAGAGCAGATTGAAAACATGGTTGCGTATATACGCAAACGTGCGGGAACAAAAATTGCTTTTCACTTGAATGCAGCCAATCCAAATACTACGGCAAAAATTTCAGCTCCATTATTTGATTGGGTTATTGAAAATCTTTTGAAAAATGCGCTTGATGCCATGGAAGGAAAAGGTACAATCAGGATTGATATCACTGATCATGAAAAGGATGTGGTTATCGACGTGTGCGACAGTGGCAAGGGAATCAGCAAGCAAAATGTTGCGAAAGTTTTTAAGCCCGGCTTCACAACAAAAAAACGAGGTTGGGGATTAGGCCTTAGCCTTTCAAAACGCATTATCGAGCAGTACCACAAAGGCAGCCTTTCGGTAAAATCTTCCGAGCCGGGAAGGGGAACGACATTCAGGATTGTTTTGAAAAAAAGGATAGTTTAATCATCCTTCGACGGAGTTGTACATTTCAATTACCCTTATTTTTGCGCTCCTGTTGCCCAGGTGTTGAAATTGGTAGACAAGCCACTTTGAGGTGGTGGTGCCTGAAAGGGCGTGCTGGTTCGAATCCAGTCCTGGGCACAGCAAAAAAGCTCCCATGGAGCTTTTTTTTGTCTAAGTAATTGCCTCGGCACAGGAGGTTAAGTTTTTTTATTTACTTCCACCTGCTTTAAAAATTCACTGGTTTGATCATCCGAGTACAACCCGTACGCATCGGTAAGAATTCCTTTGCTGCCATCGCTTGTTTCCACTGCGTAAACGATTGACATATCATCGGGATTGGAGATGCCTTCAAACCGGTAGAAGTTCACAATCTTTACGTCATGGGGCTTGTACTTTTTTTGAGTATGAACGCTTACCAATTTTCCATTTTCCACTCTGTAGTCATCCGTGTAGCCCTGGCTTTCCAACATGTTCACCACTTTTTCTTCATCGGTCATGTTGGTGGATCTGTCGTTGCCCTGACTGTATTCATTTGTCCTTAGTTCGTCTGATGGTTTCTCTTGTTGCATAGCTCTGCTTTTAATTCTCTTTAATGCAGTTTTCATGCCCTGATCCTACCTGAAGAGAATTTCTCTTAAAAAAGAAAACACCCGAGGATACGGGTGTTTTTTTGCTTTACAGATTAAGCTTTTCCGTGGTCTGTAAGATATTGTTCCAATTTTGTTCTGTCGTTGCCTACTTTTTCAATCGCTCTTTTTACGTCCTCTTGCGAAACTCCCATTTTCTGTGCTAAATACCTTACTTCGTATTCATCATTACCGGAAACTCTTGATCTGTCCTGACCATGTCTTAGATCTTTATTATCCATAACTGTCGTTTATATAATAGATAAAAAGATTATGCCATTTTATACAGCTTTTTTCAACGCTACCATAGCTTCATCTTGGCGCTTTTGATACTTCATAATGCATTCTGTCACGGCTTTAATATTATCTATCAAAATAACGATAAGAGAATTTGGTTCCCGTGCCAAAATAGCTTTTTCAGCAGCCTCGCATTCGCTCCAGCAATAGCTTAGTGGCTTATTGGAGTCCACTTTTTTTATTCCGGTGGTTAACAGCATATCCAATTCCTCTGGAGTTCTGCCACGTAAATCATCATCATGGCGTATAACTATTTCATCGAAAATTTTTGCAGCTTCCTCACCAATAGCGATGATGTCTTCATCTCTTCTGTCGCCCACTCCGGTAATGATACCAATCTTCCTTTCAGCTTCAAACGTCTTGATGAATTTGCCCAAAGCATTCACTCCGTGCGGATTATGTGCATAGTCCAGCAACACGGTAAAATCATCAAATTCGTAAATATTCAGTCGTCCCGGTGTCATTTGGCTGGACATCACAAAGTTTCTGATGCCCTCCCGAATGGTGCTTAACTTAATTCTGGTCACGTAAGCTGCAAGGCATACGGCTAATGTATTTGCGATGTTAAACTCCGCACGACCGTTAAAAGTAATAGGCCCATTAGCTACTTCTTCTATTGGAATAAAATGGTTTCCTATTCTCAGGAGTAGATATCCGTTTTCATACACGGCGGCCAAACCGCCATTCGCACAATGGTCTTCAATTCGCGGGTTCTCGCTGTACAACGAAAACAGTGCAACCTTACACTTGACATTATCTTTCATTGCATAAACAAGATCATCATCGGCATTAAGAATAGCGTAGCCATTTTCCGAAACCGTTTCGGGCACAACAGATTTTACCCTCGCCAGCTTTTCAAGCGTATCTATGCCACCCAGTCCCAAATGATCTTCAGCAACATTTGTAACGATTGCGCAGTCGCACTCATCGTAGCCCAATCCCGCTCTCAGAATACCACCTCTTGCACATTCTAATACAGCATATTCCACCGAACTGTCTTTGAGAACCAAGTGAGCAGACGCAGGTCCAGAGCAGTCGCCCTTCACCACCAGCTCTTCATTAATGTAAATGCCATCAGTTGAAGTGTAGCCGGTAGAAAAACCGGCTTCTTTCGCCAGGTGCGCCATCAAGCGGGTGGTCGTTGTTTTTCCATTAGTCCCCGTTACTGCCACAATCGGTATCCTTCCGTTTCCGCTCGTAAATAACATGTCAATAACCGGCTTTGCTACATTTCGGGATTGTCCGTGTGTGGGTTCGATATGCATCCTGAAACCGGGAGCGGCATTCACTTCGAGAATAGCGCCGCCATTTTCCCGAATAGGCGAAGTCAGGTCAGGAGCCATTACATCTAAACCACAAACATCCAGACCAATTACTCTTGCAATTCTTTCGAAAAGCAAAATGTTTGCAGCGTGCACTTCGTCAGTGACGTCAGTAGCAGTGCCGCCGGTGCTGATGTTTGCTGTAGGTTTAAGAAAAAGTTGTTTACCTACGGGCAGAACAGTGTTTAAAGAGCATTGATTTTTTTGCAGCATGTCCATGGTCACATCATCCACGCTGATGTATGTGAGCATATTTTCGTGACCGGTGCCACGTGCCGGATCAGAATTGACCTCATCAATTAATTGTTGAACAGTGCGCAAGCCGTCACCAATCACGCAGGCGGGAGTTCTTAATGCTGCTGCGACAAACTTGTTGTTAACGACAACAACACGAAAGTCATTTCCAACAATGTATTTCTCTACAATTACTTGCTTGGAATATTTTTTTGCTCTAAAAAAGGCTGATTCTGCTGATTGCCAGTCGGTAATGTTTATTGTGGCACCGTTCCCATGATTTCCATCAAGCGGCTTAATCACGACTGGAAAGCCGACGGCGTCTACAACATCTTTCAGGTTTTCCACAGAGGAGATCACATCACCAAAGGGCACCGGAATATTGGCTTCTGTTAGTAATTTTTTCGTCCAGTCTTTGTTGCCTGCAATGTCAACTGCTAATGCGCTCGTTTGCCCCGTAATTGTTGCTTCAATTCGTTTTTGCTTACAACCATAGCCAAATTGAATGGTAGACGCATCTAACCTGATCACCGGCAGCTTTCTCTTCTTCGCTTCAGCCACTATAGAGCCGGTACTCGGTCCCAGTTTCTGTATAGACCACAGACGTCTTATCTCTGCAATATCATTCGAAACGTTGTAATCTTTCCCTTCGATAAGTGCTTCAGCTATCCGAATTGCCGCGTGAGCTGCATAAAGCCCTTCGTCTTCTTCCCCGTACTCGAATACAACGTGGTAAACTCCGTGTTTGCCTGTGCCACGTGTTTGGCCGAAGGAAAGCGGGATGCCTGCCAATACTTGCAGTTCAATGGCTATGTGCTCTATCACGTGACCCATCCATGTTCCGCGTGCTACACGTTCGAAAAATCCTCCCGGTTTGCCTTCGCTGCATTTATGTTCGTAGAGAGAAGGCAACAATCGCTGAAGCCGCTCACCAAAGCCCGGAATTTGATTAGTGGGTTTTTCCTCCAAATCTTGCAAGTCAACTGTGAGCTGGATGATCTTGTGCCGTTTAACAGACCAGAAATTAGGCCCGCGAAGGACCTTTATATCTTCAAGTTTCATGTGGTTGACTTTGAGTGCTCATACAATTGTAAAAAAATCTGTACCAAAAAATTGCGATCTGCGTCAGCGGTAAAATCATGGCATAACTTTTTGAAATTTTGCAGCATGTACCATCCGAAAGGTTACCTTATTTCCATTGGGGGCGCAGAAGACAAAGGCACCGACGAAGAAAAGGAGCGGCAGAACAGTCTTGATTTTTTTGAACAAGGTATTCTAAGGAAAATATTACAACACTGCGGTAAAAAATGTGAACCGAAAATTGAGATAGTTACCACGGCATCGTCCATCCCTAACGAAGTGGCAGCTATTTACAAAAAAGCCTTTCGTAAGCTCGGCTGCACGACAATAGAACACCTTAAGATTACTAACCGCGATCAGGCAGATGCGCCCAAAACCCTCGACCGAATCAGAAAATGCAATTGTGTTTTGTTTTCTGGTGGTGATCAGTTGCGTTTGTGCTCTGTGCTTGGTGGTACTGAGTTTATTGACATTGTTCATCAAAAATATCAGAACGAGCATTTTGTAATTGCCGGAACCAGCGCCGGAGCGGCCGCGATGAGTAGCTCAATGATTTCAGGCGGTGAAGAATCTAAAGCGTACCTAAAGGGCAAAGTAGAGTTGAGCATCGGTTTTGGCTTTTTGCAGGATGCAATTATTGATACACATTTTGATGCGAGAGGAAGATTTGGCAGACTGGTGCAGGCTATTGCAGCTCAGCCGGGAGCAATCGGCATCGGATTAGATGAAGATACCGGAGTGGTTATTGAGCGAGGAAGCAGGTTGCAGGCGATTGGCTCAAGCAGTGTGGTTATTGTTGATGGTAGCTACATCACCCACAATAACATTGCGGACATAAAAGCAGGAATGCCGCTGTCAGTTGCCGGTTTGCAAGTGCACATCATGACAAAAGAAGACGTTTATGACATCGATTCAAGAGAATTCCTCAGTAAAAAAACATATGAGCAAACTATTTTAAAATAGATACAATGGCGTTTAAAATAATGGTGCAATATCAGGGAGAGCCCGTGATTTACGACATCGTGATGCAGGAAGACAATGTGTATCAGCTGCGGCTCGGCCAGTCGCAAAGAACAAACGGCGGATACATTCCTGAAAAGATGGTGATACGGAAAAAAGGTATGGTCTGGATTAGCGACAGTGAAAACTATACTGAACTGGTAAATGCTTTAACAGAAGAGATAAACACTTTCAGCAGCAGCGGAAATTGAAATGAACAAAATTGCAATCGCAGTACATGGAGGCGCAGGTCCGGATTCGGAGCACATAAAGAAGAATGCTGATGGCTACAAGAAAGGTCTTGACGACGCCATAAACACTGGTTATGAGATTTTGGAGAGAGGAGGAGCTGCTGTAGATGCTGTAGAAGCTGCAATAAAAGTATTTGAGAACAATCCACTGTTCAATGCAGGGAAGGGCG
>JAEZJD010000015.1 GCA_023436425.1 Bacteroidota bacterium
CATTCAACGATTTCATGTACGCTGCGGTTGTGACCGAGATGATTAATTTCTGCGCCCTTGCTTTGCAGTATGCGGCGCATGATATTGATTGCTGCGTCATGTCCATCAAACAGCGATGCTGCGGTAACGATGCGGATTTTATTTTTCGGTTGATAGTTCATATAGCTGCGCAAAATTAGTTAAAGTCTGCGCCATGAAGGATTGTGTGTACTAGCGGCAGCTGCAGCGGTGAAAAATCAGAGAAGTCTTTTTAAAATTCGGTGGTTGTGAGTTTTGTTTTTTTAATCGAACAAATCATTCCATAAGTCGCCCTTTTTTTCCAATCGTTGGAAAATGGTTTTGATATTGAAATCGGCTGGATGCAGGCCGTAACGTAATTCATTCCACCCGATAGGTGTGGAAACATTGGGCGTTGCAGCGGGGCGTAAACAATAGGCTACAGCCATGGTATCCAAAAAGTCGTTTTGGCCGGGATCGTCATACACCTTATCACCTCGATCTTTCTTCTGTGTTGCAAGTGTGCTGATTTCCGGAACTGAAGATTGAATCTCCTCTGCGAGTGCAAGGCCTACATTTCGTGCCTCACCGTTTTCCAAAAGTATTTTTGTACACGGCACAAAAATGTGTAAGCCCGTTTGCCCACTTGTCTTCACAAACGATATTACATTGTGTTTTTGCAGCACATCTCTTACAGCTTTGGCAATGTCTATCACTTTATTAAAATCAGGTACTGAGGCATCGAGGTCAATCACGATATAGTCGGGAGAGGTGGGATCTTGTGTTCGGAAATTTGCAGCATGCAAGTCGATGCACCAATAGTTGACCATGTACATTATTGTGCGCAGATCATTACAAACCAACGATTCCACAAAAGGTTTTTTGTTGGGCTTTGGATTCTTGCGTAGTGTTCTAAACGTTTGCAGCCACGTCGGATGTTCATCCGGCATTCCTCCTATATAAAGACCTTCCCGATCCACTCCGTGAATACTGCAGTACATTCCCAGCGGACGATCGCGTAAATATTTCAAGATCAGCGGCGAAATCCGCTGATAGTAATGCAATACATCCTTTTTTGTAATGGAGGGCCAAATTTCCTGCTCCATATCTGTGATGTATATTTCTGTGCCATCAAACACCTGCTTTGTTTTCGAGTTTATGGCTATGTTCAGAAGTGTTTTCCAGCCTTCTTCAGTACTCACCTGCATGTCATCTGTTTTTTGTCAGCCATGGTATAGTGTCAACAGTTACTGTTTTCGGATCTACGTCATAAAGCCATCTTTCCAAAATCACGGGATGGCTATGTCGAATTTTGCCCGTCTGTTTACTTATGTGAGTTATTCTAATATCCGCAACTAAAAGCGGCTGCAACCAATGCAATCTTCCGGGGTAGTCGACTTTGTTTGCAAATGGTGAGTGCTTCGATGCGATCTGACTAAACGCATCCAGCATTCCCGGCAAGTGTTTGGCGCTCCAGCCGTGCCCACAATGAAGGTAATACAACATTTTATCGTTGTCATAATATCCGAACAGGAGTGATTTGACTGAAGGGCCTTTTTCTGATTCGACCCATCCACCTAATACAAATTGATGAACTTTCCTTGCTGTGATTTTCTTCCAATAAATTGAACGTTTTCCGGGCGCATAGGTTGAATCCTTCTTTTTGGCAACAATGCCTTCGCGACCATCGTCGGCTATTTTTTTGAACAGCTCTTTGCCATGTGTTTCCGTGTGTTCACAATAGCGAACGATGCCACTTACCGGTATAATATTCTTGAGCATCTGCTTTCGCAACGTTAACGGAAGATGCATCGTGTCACGCCCATCATACCACAGCAAATCGAAAACATAATAGTAAACATTTGATTTTTGGACGTTCCGCTCCAAGGCTTCGAAGTCTGGTTTACCTTCATCATCAAGGATCACAATTTCGCCATCCAGTACAGCATCTTCATTCCATGCTTTCAGTGCTTCTATTATCCCTGGATACCTTTGGCCATAATCTGTATTCTCCCTTGAACGAAGCCGGACGTCACCATTTTTTATAAAAGCAATTCCCCTGTAGCCGTCAAGTTTTTCTTCAAATATCCATTCGTTACTGTCAAAAGCTTCAGGGACAAGGGTCGCAAGCATCGGCGAAATGGTTGCTGGCATCGCTTTGGCCGGAAGCGCAGATAACTCCCGACGAATGGCTTCCAAATGATCATTGCTTCTACCGTTTTTTCTTCGCCCCATCGAATGTTGTTTCCAAAACTAATGTGCCAAAAGCCGTAACATTGCCCCTACCACTTTTGTAAATCGATGAAAACGGACAGATCAAACTTTCAGGCGATCGTTTTTTCTGCAGGTTTGGGCACACGGTTCAAACCGTGGACAGACAGTCACCCAAAGGCATTGGCGATGGTAAACGGAAAGTCGCTGCTTCAGACGAATATTGAGTACCTGCAGAAGTTTAATATAACAGATGTTGTAGTAAACGTTCACCATTTTCCCGAACAGATTGTTGCGACCATTGATGAGAATAATGGCTGGGGAAGCAATGTTTTAATCAGTGATGAGAGAAATGAATTGTTGGAGACCGGTGGGGGATTGTTGAAGGCGAAGCAATTTCTTAAGAGAGATTTTGTAACGGTCAACGTGGACATTCTCACAGATTTGAACCTTCCATCGTTAATCTCTTTTCACCAGCAGCAAAACGCATTAATTACGCTGGCGGTTGCTGAAAGGCAAACAACGCGGTTCCTTTTATTCGACAAGCAAAATCAGCTCTGCGGCTGGCGTAATACAGATCCATTTAGAGAGAAAATTGTGATTGAACAGGATGAATATATCCAAAGAGCATACTCCGGAATAGCAGCCTTCAGCCACGAAGTATTAAATATAATTCCTTTCACTGGTAAGTTTTCGCTCATCGATGTGTTCTTGGCTCTCGCTCCCACGCAAAAAGTTTGTGGCTTCGACCACACAGGTGATAAGTTCATTGATGTGGGCAAACCTGGCAGTGTTGAAGAAGCGGAAAAGCTGTTTAAAGATTGATAAAACTGCTGGCATGCAGATTTAATCAGCTAATTGCAACTAATTTCCCTCATCAATAAACCATTATGAAACGCGTACTTATAGTTTTCTCGGCGAGTATTTTTTTTATTGCTGCATCAGGACAAGCGAAATACGATGCAAAGGCTTTGTTCGATCCTGGATTTTATCCTAATAATGGAAATGAATTTAGATCGGCCAGCGGGCAGCCCGGGCCTAAATACTGGCAAAATCGTGCAGACTATAAAATCAACTGCACGTTGGATACGGCTCAGCACAAGTTATCCGGTGAAGTGGAAATAACCTATACGAATAACAGTCCTGACAACTTAAAATATCTATGGCTGCAACTTGATCAAAATATTTACCGAGCCGACTCACGTGGTGCAGCCATCGGTGGTGCCGGCGGTCGCTTTAGCAATGCAGGCAACACGCAAGGCTATTTAATCAAAGCGGTCAGTGTAGAATTTGATGGCAAAAGAGTTTCTGCGGATTACAACGTTTCTGATACAAGGATGCAATTATGGTTACAGCAAATGCTTAAATCATCAGGGGGAAAAGCGAAAATTAATATCAGCTACGAGTTTACCGTCCCTGAATACGGCACTGATAGAATGGGAAGACTGAAAACTCGCAACGGTTGGATTTATGAAATAGCGCAATGGTATCCACGCATGGCAGTGTACGATGATGTACTCGGATGGAACACTTTGCCATATTTGGGACAAGGAGAGTTTTACCTGGAGTATGGCGATTTTGAATACAATATCACCGCTCCATCAAACCTGATCATTGTGGGCTCCGGGCAGTTGCAAAACGAAAAAGACGTTTTTACAGCCACACAAACCAGCAGACTTGCCGCAGCGAGAACAAGCGACAAAACAGTTATGATCCGCAGTGCTGAAGAAGTTAATGATGCATCCTCAAGACCGGCTGTAGCAAATCTCACGTGGAAATTTAAAATGCAAAATGCGAGGGATGTTGCGTGGGCGGCTTCAAAGGCGTTCATATTGGATGCTGCAAAAATTAGTTTACCAAGCGGCAAAACATCGCTTGCTATGAGCGCTTACCCAACAGAAAGTATCAAGCGAAATGGTTGGCAAAGAAGCACCGAAATGACGAAAGCCTCTATCGAACACTATTCAAAAATGTGGTTTGAATATCCTTACCCTGCTGCTATTAATGTCGCCGGCATTGTGGGTGGCATGGAATACCCCGGAATAGTTTTTTGCAGTGCGCAGTCTTCCGGTGCAGACTTGTGGGGTGTAACCGATCACGAATTTGGGCATACATGGTTTCCTATGATCGTAGGCAGCAACGAAAGAAAATATGCGTGGATGGATGAAGGCTTCAACACTTTTATTAATGGACTGTCTACAAAAGAATTCAACAACGGAGAGTTTTACGATTTCTCCTACTTTTCCGGAGCTGATCGCACGGCCGGAACATTTAACGACAAAATGGATCCGCTGTGGACAGAACCGGATGTTGTGCAGGAATTAAACCTTGGCACTGCTGCTTACGATAAACCTGCGCAAATGTTGAATGCGTTGCGTGATGTCGTTCTCGGACCGGAACGTTTCGATTCTGCATTCCGTTTGTACGTCGCCAATTGGGCATTCAAACATCCAACCCCATGGGATTTCTTC
>JAEZJD010000042.1 GCA_023436425.1 Bacteroidota bacterium
CTCTTGCGGAACCGGAGTAAGCAGCGTTTCTTCATCCGGCGGCAGGGAAGATTTTTCGTCGCTGTATGTCTTCTAGTTGTCTTTGTCGTTCGCCAATTGAATAATTTTTATTTAGACAATCAAATCTCCGGCCACGATTCTAAACAAATGAAACCCACATTTCTGTGCGGGGACGTTCATTGTAAATTTTTACCATCATTGCTAAGGCGTAAACTTAGGTGAGATTTTTTGTTCCAAAACGACCTTCGTCCATCCAGGAAAAAGGTGTTTTGTGTCTACATTTACTTCTCAACACCCAAACAAAAACTACTGCTATGCGTAAAGGAAGATTAGAAGCTTTCAGCGATGGCGTAATAGCCATTATCATTACCATAATGGTTTTGGAGATCAACGTTCCCCACGGCGATTCTTTATCATCGCTCAAGCCACTGATCCCCGTTTTTGTAAGTTATCTTCTCAGCTTCAGTACTGTTGCCATTTACTGGAACAATCACCACCACATGCTGCATGCTGCACGACACGTGAGTGGTGCCGTGCTGTGGACCAACGCTCATTTTCTGTTCTGGCTTTCGTTGCTTCCTTTTGCAACCGCATGGATGGGGGAAAACAATTTCACGATGTGGCCGGTGGTGTTGTATGGTTTTATTTTGCTCATGTGCGGCTTAGCATACTATTGGCTTGCGCACCGCCTGACGAAAATTCATGGCGTTGATTCTGATTTCACCCGCGCATTAGGCAACGATTGGAAGGGGAAATTGTCCGTCACCATTTATGCTGCTGGTATGGGACTGAGTTTTCTGCATCCGATAATCGGCATCTGTTTGTACGCCGTTACCGCTATCATTTGGTTTATTCCTGATCAACGGTTTGCCACAATAAATGCCGGCGAAAGAGATTGAAGCAAGCGGTAATTGATTCCTTGCTTTTACTCAAAAAAAAGTAGATTTAGTAACTAAATCAAACAACCAACTAATTGTGAACGATCAAACAATCTTTGTTACAGGCAGCACGGGCAATCAGGGTGGTGCTGTGGCCAGAAGTTTAGCCAAATCAGGATATAAAGTGAAGGCGCTTACGAGGAATGCAATCAGCGACAAAGCAAAAGCGTTGGCTGCACAAGGCATTGAAGTGGTACAGGGCAACCTAAATGAGCCTGAATCTTTCAAGCTCGATCTGGAGAATGTGTATGGTGTATTCAGCGTTCAATCTTTCGAGGAAGGAACAGCAAAAGAAATTAAGCAGGGGACAACACTCGCGGATGTGGCAAAGGAAAAAGGTGTGCAGCATTTTGTTTATTCGTCAGTGGCCGGGGCACAACTCGCTCAGGGAGTTGCTCATTTTGAAAGCAAACAAAAAATAGAGGATCATATTAAAAGCATTTCTTTACCCTTCACGATTATCAGACCGGCTTCGTTGTTTGAAAATTTTTTACTGCCTCAGGTCCGAAAAGGAATTCCGAAAGGCAAGCTGATTCAGCTTGTAAATAAAGACACGGTGATGCAATATGTGAGCGCTGAAGATGTGGGGACGGTGGCCACGCAAGTTTTTAAAAACAAAGAAAAATACCTGCAAAAAACAATAGAGTTAGCAACAGAAGAATTATCAGGCCAGGAAGTAGCGCAGGTGTTTTCTGAGGTTTTAGGAATTCCTGTGCCATTTAAAAAACTCCCCGCAATAATCGTTCGTTTGTTTATCGGCAAGGATGTTTACAACATGTACAATTGGATCAACAAGAGAAAACGATTTGGTGAAGCAGATTTAGCTTCCGTTAAACAACAATTTGGAGACCTGCTCCCGATGAAACAATGGATTCGAACGCACTTCGGCACATCAACCCCCTGACTATCTTCTGAAATATTAAGGCATCGTTTGCTATGATGGTTCACCTGATCGACGGCACTTATGAACTTTTCCGACACTTCTATGGTCAGCGCAGGTTCAACAAAGGCAAAGACAAGCCATTAGGCGCCGTTGTGGGTGTGCTGAACAGCATACTTTCCAAGATACAAGAAGGTGCCACTCACCTGGGTGTTGCAACAGATCATGTAATTGAATCGTTTCGCAATGATCTGTGGCCTGGCTATAAAAACGGTGACGGAATAGAGCCCGCTTTGCTGGCGCAATTTCGTCCCCTTGAAGAAGCTCTCGAATTAATGGGTGTTGCGGTTTGGCCAATGATTGAGTTGGAGGCTGATGACGCACTTGCGTCTGCAGCTTACGTCGCTGCAAAGAATTCAGATGTTCAAAAAATTTGTATTTGGTCGCCCGACAAAGACCTAGCACAATGTGTAGTTCACGATCGGGTTGTGCAGGTGGACAGTATACGTAAAATCATTAGGAATTCCGATGATGTTAAAAAGAGATTTGGTGTGCATCCTCGTCTAATTCCCGACTTTCTTGCCCTTGTTGGCGATACAGCTGACCGCTATCCGGGAATACGTGGCATTGGAAAAACGACTGCAGCCCGCCTCCTGAATCAGTACGGACCCATTGAAAAGTTTCCAGAAAATATTTTGGATCAGCAACGTGAACTCGCATTGTTATTTAAACGGCTCGCCACATTACGTACGGATGCCAATCTATTTAAGAATGTAGATGAACTGCAGTGGCAGGCACCTGTACCTTCTTTTGCCAAATGGGCTGCGGCAAATAAAGAAACAGCGTTGTTAAAAAGGGCGAATGCGGTCGCAGAAAAAATCAGATTGTCCTGAGCCAGTCGTCTCGAACAATTCGCAGTTGGAAAAAAATGTTGCTTGAAAGCGACGGCCAAAGGAGAGATTGTCCCATTGCTGGACGCTGCAGATAAGGAACAATTGATTTAGATTTGAAACAACATGAAAAAAAGGTTGTCACTTGTTCTCTCCACCGTCTTGATTGTTGTACTGATCACAGCATATCAAAATCCTGGCCGGCTTCATGTGTCCGGTGTCACTCAGAACGACAAATCCAATGCTGGAATCATTGTCGCGAAAGACACTATGAAAACGGGCGCCGATCAAACGGAAAAATATCTTCCATATCTCAAAGGAAAGCGGGTGGCTATTTTAGCTAACCAAACTTCCATTATCGGCCGTCGCCACATGGTGGACAGTTTGCAGGCGCTTGGTGTAAACATCGTAAAAGTATTTGGTCCCGAGCATGGCTTCCGCGGCAATGCCAGCGCGGGAACTCATGTTGCGGATGAAAAAGATCCGGTAACGGGCATACAGGTTATCTCATTATACGGGCAAAAAAACAAGCCTTCGAAAGAAGACCTGGCGGACGTGGATATTATGATCTACGATGTACAGGAT
>JAEZJD010000045.1 GCA_023436425.1 Bacteroidota bacterium
ATTGAATAGTTGCCCCACCAAAAATTTCCACCTTATAGGGAGTGTTAATATCCGAAGTGATGTAAAGCGTCATCACCGGAGCACCACCGCCATTTACCATTCCTACATGAAAGGAATAGGCTAACCAGAACTCCTTCCCCTTGTTGGAAAAATCTTGCGCAGTCGTGGGCAAAGAAAGAATAAGCAGCAAAGAGGCGAGCCAGGTAAGTTTCAGATTCATCAGTTAGTCCCCACGGCGGTTATGCAAAATACAGAAAAAGCTTCGTTGCGAAAGGTGCTTTTCATCAGTCGGCGCAATGCTTGGAGGTTTAACATAGTGATAAGTTTAATCATGCGAGACTTATATATACAGCAGCCATTTTGACACTCAGATCTTCCATCAACTTTCGGTATATATTCTAAAAGGTCGAACAAATTTTCAACTGCACCGACTTTATCGCAGACCCGGATAAATTCGGTCGTTGATTCCAACTACAATAATTCATGGTCGGCATTCATCAACAAATGTGGCAATGGTGGCATTCTCTCGCATAATGCATGTTAATTTTTTTCTCTGTAAAACTATAAATTGAACAATAAAACGAAATAAAGACCTAATAAGACTGATATACATCCACTTATGACCTAAATTTATCCAGACAAAAAATTCAGCTCGATTTGTGTCATTTCGGCTTATTTATTCAATGTCATATCGTGTGTTTTATCAACAATAAGTCTCCTTAAAGCTACTGACTATCAGCAAGTTGAAAATAACAAGGGATACTAATTTAGTTAGTGATTGATACGAACACCAGAAGCCAGCGATTTGCTCATGATCTTAGTAGAACGAATAGAGCATAGTTTTTGCAAAATTGCTGCTATGAGAATAAAATACTTCACTCCCGCCCTGTTTTTGGTTTTTTTGCTGGCCGGTTGTGCTAAAATTCAGGAGCCTGAATTTAGACGGGTTGATAACTTCAGATTGAAAGGAATTGGACTATCCGGTGCCACCGTGGGATTTACGATCACCTACTTCAATCCCAACAATTTCACGATGACTGTCAAAGAGACAGAAGCACAGGTAGCACTCGATGGAGTGGACCTGGGAAAATTTGCGCAGGACACGACCGTGGAAGTCGGCGCAAAAGCAGAGTTTTCTATCCCCATATCGGGTACAGTGCCTTTCAACAAGGCTACGCAACTGAATATTCAAAATCTTTCGAGCCGGGAAGTTCAGGTCAATGCAGTAGGATCGACAAAGGTGGGCAAGGCTGGCATTTTCATTACAAAGCCATTTACCTATTCAGGGAAACACCGGATTGATGAAGTAAGATTTTAAAAAAAGCTCCCAAAGGAGCTTGATCAATTTTTTTGCATTCCGCCACCATCTTCAGGCTTTTTACAGCACTTGGGAAGTAGCTTGTATGAATCAGGGTTGGACTGTATTTCATTAGCATCGTATCCTGCATTTGCGATGTGTGCTTTGATGGCTTCTTCATTAGTTCTATCCGTGTAATACTTTACCACCGCTTGCTTTTGCTTGTACTTCACATTCACAAATGCGATTCCATCCACTCTTTTTAAATAGTTTTCAATTGTCTTCTTACACATCTCACACTGCACTGTCGGTGTTTTAATCGTTACTGTCTGCACGGATTTTGTTTGAGCCATAGCTGCTAAAGAGAACAGCGTAACAAAACAAGCAAGAACAATCTTTTTCATAGATGAATTTTCACGAATTTAATTCACTCCGGTCCAGCTCTCGGGTGCCGTTCTCCATTTTAACAAAATTTCCAGCTGACTATCAGCTATCGACCCCTTTTGTTGCGCAACTTCTACCAAGGTTGTGTAGTCGGACAGGGCAATGAATGGAACATCTGCCATTTCAAAGTTCTGTATTGCGGTTGCAAACTGGTAATTGAAAATGGCAACAATTCCCATCACCTGTACATTTTTTTTACGAAGCACGTCAACGACCTGCAAACTGCTTTTTCCGGTAGAAATCAGATCTTCGACCACTACAGCTTTCTGGTGCGGCGAAAACTCTCCCTCTATCTGATTTCCCAATCCATGTTCCTTTGGCTTCGGTCGCACGTAAATGAACGGCAATTTTAACTGATCGGCAATCATCGCGCCCCACGGAATTCCCGCCGTCGCCACTCCCGCAATCAAATCGGCCTGCGGGAACTTTTCAAATACAGTATTGCACAACTCACTTTTAATGTAGTCACGAACAAACGGGAGGGACAACAATTTTCTATTATCGCAATAAATAGGACTCTTCCATCCGCTCGCCCATGTAAAAGGGTCGGCGGGGCGCAATTGAACAGCGTTCGCCTGCAAAAGTTTTTCTGCAGTTACAAATGCATCAGTCATGCGGCGAAGTTAGCAGACAACGGGTTTATCTTCGCTGCACACATGATTAAGATTTATTTCAGCAACAAACCTGTTTTTCTGGTAAAAGACACCGCGCAAGTCGCCGATTATCTGCAGCGGCAAAGCACAATTTTACTGGACGATTTGCACGAGCAAGCGGTTGACACCATGATTTCCGAGATACAGAAGCAAGAAATAGAAGCCGGTGTCTTTTTAAATAATGACGAAAGTGCGGTTTTGGAAGCATTCAAAAATCAAATGCACGTCATCACCGCAGCAGGCGGCTTCGTTTACACGCCTGAAAAGAAGGCGCTTTTGATTTTTCGCAGAGGAAAATGGGACTTGCCAAAAGGTAAGCTGGATGGCAATGAAGACCTATCAACATGTGCTATTCGGGAGGTGAAAGAAGAAACGGGATTAAAACAGTTGCATTTGAACCACTCACTTATCACCACTTACCACAGCTATCCTGAAGGTCACAAGCATGCATTGAAAGAAACTCATTGGTTTTTAATGGATGCAAATGAGCAAAAGCTAACGCCGCAAACAAAGGAGGATATCGAAAAAGCAGAGTGGGTTTCAGCTGATCAACTGCAATCATACTTACAAAACACTTATGCGCTGATTCATGATGTGACAAATGCTGCATTGGAGCACATGCGTTGATCAGGCGTACAAGAACTTACTATCAGCTTTTTGAATGGTGCGCAGCACAACATCAGGAACAAACTGTGAAACGTCACCGCCATTTCTGATAACGTCGCGTACAAGGGTGGATGCCACAGAGG
>JAEZJD010000058.1 GCA_023436425.1 Bacteroidota bacterium
AGCAATTTCTTCCAATTGCACTACCGACCCTTCAGGTTTAGATGCAACATATAAAACGCCTCTTATGGCATAGCCAAACGACTTAGAAAATATCATGTTCTCAAAAATATCGTTGGGAGACCCTGCGCAGGTTGATTAATGTCATTAATTGATTTGACAGTGATCATAATCTGAATTATAACTCATTGATTCTGCAGTTTTCTTGTTGACTGGAGGAACATATACTTTTGCAGCCATCGTTATGGATAAAAGAAGTTTTTGGCTGACTCTGTGTTTTGCAAACCTGTGTATCGTTGCGCTGCTGGGATTCACATTACGCAGCAAAATTTTGTTCTCGCTGCCAGGACTGGATTTTCGCCATTTTGAAAGTGCTCACTCGCATTTTGCGTTTGCCGGTTGGGTCGGCTTAACTCTGATGACGCTTGCTATTTTCGACATTCTGCCACAAGAGCGGGCGCAAAAAAAACTTTATCAGTGGATTTTGGCAGGTATTGAAGTAAGCGCTTTGGGGATGGTTTTTACTTTCCCATTTTTTGGCTACAACGCAATCTCAATTTTCTTTTCGACTTCATATATTGCTGTAGCGTGTGTATTTGCTGTTGTGTTTATCAAAGACCTTCTGAAAACATCAGTTGACAGCAATGTGAAACTCCTGATCGTTTCTGCAATTGGAAGTCTCACACTCTCTTTCCTGGGTGCGTTAGGATTGGTTTTTATTGTGGCGAGAGTATCAACTAGCTCGATTTTGTACCGCGACTCGGTGTATACATTTTTACATTTTCAATATAACGGCTTTTTCACGCTTTCCATTTTTGCTCTGATTTTTAATTACCTGTATAAGAAAGGCATTTCGCTCGGCAACGACGGCAAACGTTTCTCTCTTTTCCTTGCTCTTTCTATTGTACCGACCTTGTTCCTTGCGCTCCTGTGGCACAACAAGACCTTATTTTATGTGTTAGCAGCTATTGGATGCATATTCATCCTTTTGATGTTGATTCATTTTTTTAAGATGAATAAAACGATCCAGAGTTCGCAGTTGTTTCCTCCGGGTTTCTCCAGAATACTTTTCGTTTTTGCAATGGCGTCGTTTGCCATAAAATCAATTCTACAGGTGGGGACCATAATTCCTTCACTGGCTAACGAAGTGTACGGCGCCAGGCCGGTAATTATAGGCTTTTTACATCTGGTGTTCTTGGGGTTTGTCACATTCTTCATCCATGCGGTTGTGATTAAGAAAGGATATTTCACTAAAAATGGAAAGCTGATCACGTATCCATTCTATGTGTTCGCCACCGGTGTGATTGCGAACGAAGGCATCTTGATGCTGCAGGGTTTAGGTATTTTGTTTAAAACCAACAGCCACACGTACCAATGGTTCCTTTGGGGTGCCGCAATCGTTTTGTTTGTTGGCGCTTGTTTAATTGCGTTTGCCCGCCTGTCGGTGATTCGATATAATAGAAACATGAAAGGGGTAAAATAAAAAAGCCACAGCTGTCTGTGGCTCCATAAATCTTCAGTCAGTAATTTATTGTTTTCCGTCGTTCTTGCGCATGAATTCCAATGTTGATCTTGCGTCGTTTTCAGTCAGTCCCTGATTTGGCATTTTCACCAAACACACTTCAAGCATATTTTGTGCAGCAGTATCCTTTTCAATCATTTCATCGGTATTCGTTACAAAGTTCATAATCCACTCGGGGGTTCTTCTGTCTGTAACGCCTTTCCAACCCGGGCCAACGAGTCTTTCATCGGATAACTTATGGCAGGACGCACATTTCACGTTGTAAACGTTTTCACCAGTAGCTATCATTTTTTCATCTAACGGATGGGTTAATTGAATATTCTGATGCGGGCCTATTCCTTTTGGATCTGTTCCCTGATTACTGGCTTCAGAGGTAGTGGTTTCAGAATTATTGCCGCCCGAAGCGGAATCATTTCCAGAGTTGCCACAGGCCAAGGCAAATACCATACAAGCTGTAAGTCCTAAAACTAAAATGTGCTGACGATTCATAAAATTGGTTTTGATTATGATGAGCAAAAATAGTGTAATCTCTATTGTTTCTTTTGTATTGAGTCGCTGGCTCTGTCAACTTGCGGGCCGTTTCCGGGTGTTGTGTCTGGTACAATGTTACCATTCACCAATTTAGTGGAATCAGTAATGGCTTCTGACGGAGGCTGCACAGTAGCAGGATCTTTCAATGCTGTATCGTTGTTAGCATTATTATTATTATCGCCATCTCCGGCACATGCCTGGAGCGAGAAAACAGCCACAGCTATTATCAATATTTTCTTCATAAAAAACTTTCCACTACACCTTCAAATCTTTTGCCACATACAGTAATATCCACATGATAACCACACCATTCAAAAAACTGATTAAACTCAGCAAAAAAAATGATAGTTCTCAAGATCGATTTACAGCATCGAAAATTACTTTTGCGCATTAAAGACATTAGTGTCCCTTTTGTTATGAACAGATCAACATTAGCCATCGTTCTGTTTTTCCCCCTGTTATTTCTTGTCGCCTGCGTTAGCAAAACTCCGTCGTCCAACGAACCACTTGACGTTCAGGCACTCACGAAGAACCAACCGGAACAGCACGGCACCGAAGTGAAGCCACAAGATGTTCAATTGACTAATCCTTTGAATGAGGAATGGGTAGTGGAAGGCAAAAATATTTACGAGGTAAAATGTTCTCCCTGCCACAAACTTAATGATGAAAGATTGGTAGGACCCGGTTGGGCTGGTGTAACGAACCGTAGAAGGCCAGAATGGATTCTGAACATGATTACAAATGTCGATATGATGCTCGATAAAGATCCGCAAGCGCAGCGGCTGCTTGAAGAATGTATTGTGCGCATGCCCAACCAAAACCTCACACTCGATGAAGCAAGAAAGGTTTTGGAATTCCAAAGAAGAAACGACGGCCAGCAATAAACTTTCAGACCAACAGACTAAACAAATCCCAAAACAATAAATATGTATACCAGTTCAAGACTTCTAACGACCATAACACTAGCTGCTGCTATTGCTGGTTCGCTATTTAGCTGCAAACCGAAAGGCG
Organism: Bacteroidota bacterium; assembly: GCA_023436425.1. Classification (GTDB taxonomy): domain Bacteria; phylum Bacteroidota; class Bacteroidia; order Chitinophagales; family Chitinophagaceae; genus Flavisolibacter. The sequence continues at coordinate 3,062 of JAEZJD010000058.1, forward strand.
CAGAATCCGCGGTCAGTGGGGACGCTGCCGCTAAAGTTTACGTAGCTCCGGGCAAGTACGATGAGTTTTACAACATCGTTTCCGGAGGGTTTAATGGTCAAATCGGCGTCTACGGAATCCCTTCCGGTAGGCTGCTAAAGATTGTTCCTGTTTTTTCTCAGTTTCCCGAAAACGGCTATGGATTTAGCGAGGAGACAAAAGCAATGCTGAATACTTCCCACGGATTTGTTCCCTGGGACGATCTGCATCACATTGCACTTTCAAGAACAAACGGTAACCACGACGGACGCTGGGCATTTGCAAATGGTAACAACACGCCACGTCTTGCCCGTGTCGATCTCACGTCTTTCAGAACCGTAGAAATTCTTGAGATCCCTAACAGCGCCGGTAACCACTCCTCTCCTTTCATTACTGAAAATTCGGAATATATAGTGGCAGGCACACGTTTCAGCGTTCCACTCGATGATCAAAATGGCGACGTGCCTATTTCAACTTACAAGCAGAATTTCAAGGGAACTGTAAGCTTCGTGGGGATCAATCCTCAAAGCGGTGAAATGAATATCGCTTTCCAAATCCGCACGCCTGGTATCAACTTCGACCTTGCACGTGCCGGAAAAGGAAAATCACACGACTGGATGTTTTTCTCTTGCTACAACTCAGAGCAAGCCAACACACTTTTAGAAGTGAACGCTTCTGCAAAGGACAAAGACTTTATCATGGCTGTTAACTGGAAGAAAGCAGAAGAGTATGCAAAAGCCGGTAAAGCAAAAAGACAGGCAGTAAAATATGCTCACAACATTTATGATGAAACAAAACACAGCGCTGTTTCGACAATCATGAATGATGTGCTGGTGCTGGATCCAAAAGATTGCCCTGACATGGTTTACTTTATTCCATGTCCCAAATCGCCACATGGTTGCGATACCGACCCAACGGGTGAATACATTGTAGGAAGCGGAAAGTTGGCTGCAACAATTCCTGTGTTCTCATTCACCAAAATTCAGCAGGCAATTGCCAACAAAACATTCGATGGCAACTATGACGGAATTCCTGTAATAAAGTACGAAGCTGCATTACATGGTGAAGTTCAGAAGCCCGGTCTTGGACCTTTGCACACAGAATTCGATGCTAACGGCAACGCTTACACGTCGTTCTTCGTGTCTTCCGAAATTGTAAAATGGAGTGTTAAGGATTTGAAAGTTCTGGACAGAGTTCCTACTTACTATTCCATCGGTCACCTGTGCGTTCCTGGCGGACCTACAAACAAGCCCTGGGGCAAATACGTGATTGCTTATAACAAGATTACAAAAGATCGCTATTTACCAACAGGTCCGGAATTGACGCAGAGTGCTCAACTATACTCAATTGACGGCGACAAAATGAAATTGCTCCTTGACTTCCCAACAACCGGTGAGCCGCACTATGCTGAAGCAATTCCTGCAGATCTTCTGTTCAAAAAACAAAGAAAAATCTACAAGATCGAGGAAAATGCTCACCCGTATGCCGCAAAAGGTGAAGCCAACGCAAAAGTGGAAAGACGCGGCAATCAAGTGCATGTAAATATCACAGCAATTCGCTCTCACTTCAATCCGGACAATATCGAAGGTGTGAAAGTGGGCGACAGTGTTTTCTTCCACGTTACTAATCTTGAGCAGGACTGGGATGTACCGCACGGCTTCGCCGTGAAGGGCGCTAACAATGCTGAAATTTTAATTATGCCCGGCGAAACCCAAACGTTGGCCTGGAAAGCAGATCGTGTTGGAATTTTCCCGATCTATTGTACAGACTTCTGTTCTGCTTTACACCAGGAAATGCAGGGATATGTAAGAGTTTCTCCGGCAGGAAGCAACGTTCCACTCACATTCAGCACAGGTAAAAATGGTCCGCAACCTGGCGATTCAACTAAAACTGCTACTGATACTACTAAAAAAGTAGCCCAGAAAAAATAACCAAAAAACAACAGGGGCACGCAAGTGCCCCTTAAAAAACTTGAATATGAAAAGGCTTTTAAGTTTTTCGCTAACTGCTATAGCTGTCATGACTTTTTTATCGTGCAACACATCGGACAACACGGCGACAACCAGCAACGATACTAATACCGCTTCTGTAGGGCAGTCAGGCGTACAAGATGACGAATCTGCAAAAGATGTAGTGAAAGTAGCTGCGAGTTCACCAGACCATACAACCTTGGTAGCTGCCGTCAAACACGCAGGCTTAGTGGATGCACTGTCTAACGCCGGTCCGTTCACAGTTTTTGCTCCCACGAATGAAGCATTTAACAAGCTGCCAAAAGGAACTGTTGAAGATTTAATGAAACCTGAAAACAAAGAAAAGCTCCAGGATATTTTGCAATACCATGTATTTGTTGCTAACCTGGGAACAGCACTCATGCAAGATGGACAAACGCTTAATCAGGTGAACAGTCAAAACATCACTATTCAAAAATCTGCTGATGGCAAAGTAACCATCAATGGCAAAGCACATATTCTTCAGTCTATACCTGCGTCCAACGGCGTCATCCACGTTATTGATGAAGTTTTGTTGCCGCCATCAAAATAATTTGAAGAAGACTAAAAAGAGTTTATGAGCAAGATGAGCCCTGCATCCCGAATAATCATTGCGATTGCATCAGTAGGTTTAATCGCAGCATTTTTCTTCCCGATCTGGTTCATCTTTCTCATTGCTCCCCAATATCCCGAAGGCCTCACAATGAACATCTGGCTCGATAAAATTACCGGGCAGGTCGAGATCATAAATGGATTGAATCACTACATCGGGATGAAACACATAAAAGCCGAAATGTTTCCGGAGTTCGCTTTCATGAAATATATCGTTTGGTTTTTCATTGCATTCGGTTTGGTGGTTGCCATTACCGGAAAACGAAAACTGCTTTTCGGATTTCTTATTCTAACGGTGCTTGGCGGCATTGCTGCCATGTACGACTTTTACAAATGGGGCTACGACTACGGCCACAATCTTGACCCAAAGGCTGCTATCCAAATTCCTGGATTATCGTATCAGCCACCACTGTTTGGACACAAAACATTATTGAATTTCGATGCTTATTCTTATCCCGACATCGGCGGGTGGATTGTAATTGCATTAGCGTCTGTTTTCTTCGTCGTTTGGTTTTTTGAATGGAGAAAAAATAGAAAGTCGAAAGTGTCAGCAACAACTGCTAACAAATCGGCCATATCAAGTGTCGCTGTTGGGATTGTTTTTTTTCTCACGTCCTGTCAATCAAATCCTCAGCCGTTTGCATACGGGAAAGATATTTGCGACGAGTGTAAGATGACGATTATGGATCCCAAATTTGGCGGACAAGTCATCACCAAAAAAGGAAAAGTTTACAAGTTTGATGATGCACATTGCATGGTAAACTTCCTGAAAAAAGGAAACGTGAAGCAAGATGAAATTGGTAAAGCAATTTTCATCAACTACGAGAAACAAAACGATTTTCTCGATATAAAATCTGCATCATTTGTAACCAGTGAAGAACTCAAAAGCCCAATGAACAGCAACACCGCTGCCTTCGCTTCTGAGCCCGAAGCAATCAAAAAAGCGCAGTCAGTAAATGGCGCTGTAAAAAATTGGGATCAATTGTATCAGGCATTGTAACGCGACCTATGAAAAACCAATGAAACGAACGATAACGATACTACTCCTCTTTGCATTTTTTAACTCTTTCGCTAACACCATTGTTGTAGGTAAAAACCAGCTTATTTCGTCGATAAAAAGGGCAATCGAAATAGCCGCAGACGGCGATTCGATCATTCTTCACAAAGGCACTTACCGGGAAGGCAACATCATAGTGAACAAATCACTGAGTATTATCGGCATCGACGAACCTATTCTCGATGGAGAAGATAAGTACGAGATTCTTACGGTAAGCGCAGACGGCATCGTAATTAAAGGCATACGTTTCGAAAATTCAGGCTATTCAAGCATGAATGACTTTGCATCCGTCAGCCTGGTAAACACGCAGAATGCCATCATCGAAAACAATATAATTATCAATGCAAACTTTGCAATACACATTGCAAATTCGTTTGACTGCATCGTTCGAAACAATATAATATCAGGCACGCCAAAAAGTGAGCAGACAACAGGAAACGGCATTCACTTGTGGAAGTGTGACAACATGCTCGTGGCCAATAATAACATTCAGGGCCATCGCGATGGAATATATTTCGAATTCGTAACTAATTCCGTGATAGAAAAAAACGTGAGCCATAACAACATACGTTACGGTATTCACTTTATGTTTTCCAACGATGACGCATATGTTGGTAACACCTTTCGCGACAACGGCGCGGGTGTGGCTGTCATGTATTCGAAACGGGTTTTGATGCAGAATAATTTGTTTGATCAAAACTGGGGACCGAATGCATACGGCATTTTGCTGAAAGAAATTTCTGATGGCGTTATCATAGGAAACCGGTTTATAAAAAATACTGTTGGAATTTTGATGGAAAGCACGAACAGAATTGAAGTCTCTCAAAACGAATTTCGAAACAACGGGTGGGGATTGCGTATTCAGGCAAGCTGCGACGAAAGTCTTGTCCATCATAACAACTTCAGCGCAAACACTTTTGATGTGGCGACCAACGGCACGATGATGCTAAACCGGTTTTATAATAACTATTGGGAAAAAAATGAGAGCTATGACATGAACAAAGACGGCTATGCCGATGTTCCATATCATCCGGTCAGCATGTATTCAATGGTTGTTGAACAAAATCCTAACTCACTGATCTTGCTCCGCAGTTTTATGGTGTCGTTGCTGGACAAGGCGGAAAAAGCAATTCCCAGTTTGACACCGGAAAATTTGTTCGACGAACAGCCGCTCATGAAAAGCATACAACTATGGTCAAAATAGAAAATGTAAATAAAAGGTTTCGGAAACTTCATGCGCTGAACAGCGTTGATGTTGAATTTCGGAAAGGTCAGGTTGTTTCTCTTGTTGGTCCGAACGGTTCAGGCAAAACAACACTTATAAAAAGCATTTTGGGTTTGGTGAGACCAGACACAGGCACTATTTATTTCGATGACGTGGCTGTAACGGAAGATGTTCGCTACAGAGAAAACATTGGATACATGCCTCAGATCGGACGATATCCGGACAACATGAAGATTGGACAGCTCTTCGACATGCTGAAGAATGTTCGGGGAAAACACGAGCACATAGATGAGGAGTTGTACTACCGTTTTAAACTGGATACTTTGCTGGCAAAAACGATGCGCACATTATCAGGCGGCACCCGGCAGAAAGTGAGTGCGGCTCTTGCATTTTTGTTTAATCCTGATGTGCTGATTTTGGATGAACCTACAGCCGGTCTTGACCCTGTGGCTTCAGAAATTTTGAAGGAGAAGATCATCGCCGAAAAAAATAAGGGCAAGCTTATTTTGATTACCTCGCACGTGCTAAGCGATCTTGAAGAGTTGACAACAGACGTACTGTATTTGCAGGATGGAAAAGTTGTTTTCTACAAATCAATTAGAGAGTTGTACGAGCTGACTGGCGAAGACAAACTAAGTAAGGCAATCGCTTTCCTTATGAAAAATGAAGCAAAGAAGCACGACGTAGCCTATCTCAAAATCGCGAATTAAAAAGAATCAGTGCTTAATCAGCCTGAAGTAACAAACATGCTGAAGATTTCAAAATATGTTCTGTACGACATCGTAAGAAACAAGGTAGTTCTTGCCTACACTGCATTCCTGCTGATTGTTTCAATAAGCTTATTTCAAATGGAGGAAAATAGCAGCAAAGCCATTCTCAGTCTGCTGAACATTGTGTTGATTGTAGTGCCTTTGATTAGCATGATATTTTCCACCATTCACTGGTATAATTCGTACGAGTTCATTGAACTTATGCTCACGCAACCCATTAGCCGAAAAAAAGTTTTGCTCAGTGAATATGCAGGCACGAGTTCTTCGTTGTTGACAGCATACCTTGTTGGTGTTGGTGTGCCTGTGCTCATTTATAATTTCAATAGCACCGGAATGGCTTTGCTACTGGTTGGCAGCATTCTGACGTTGGTATTTACATCAATTGCATTTTTTGCATCGGTCAAATCAAAAGACAAAGCCCGTGGCATTGGCGTGGCGCTTATGTTATGGTTTTATTTTTCGCTTATTTATGATGGATTAATTCTATTGGTTCTGTTTGCGTTCAGCGATTATCCAATGGAAAAATTGACGCTGTTGCTTTCATCATTAAATCCAATCGATCTTGGGCGAATTTATCTCATGCTGCAGTTGGACATCAGTGCGCTTATGGGTTACACAGGTGCCACTTATCGCGACTTCTTCGGCAGCAGTTTAGGATTAATTTACACGTTGGGTATTATGATGATCTGGATGATTGTTCCATTACTGCTTTCATTTAGATCGTTCAATAAAAAAGATTTATAAACAAAACACCGAAATGCCGAAACTAACCATTGCTATAATTCTGATCGCACTATATGCGGTGTACAGTCTGGTCGTTTATACCAGTGGAACAAAAAGTCAGTTGAAAGTGAGCAAGTCAGAACAGCAAAAAATTTCGGCAGGAAAAGTATTGTTTCAAAAATACAATTGTCAATCTTGTCACCAGTTGTATGGATTGGGAGGCTACCTCGGACCTGAGCTTACAACAGCTTACTCAGACAAAAACAGAGGCGAGGCATACATGAAAGCATTGTTGACGGTTGGCGGGGCACGAATGCCAAATTTTCATTTTAAAGAATCGCAGATTGAAGCACTGATTGCTTATTTGAAATATGTTGACCAAACCGCAGATCCTATCAAGCAAAAAAACTGAGCGGCTCCGGAAAAGCTATCGTTCCGACAAGGTTGCGCTGGCATTCATCGCACTTGCATTGAGCTATTTGCTATTGAGCCTCACCTTCGGTGTTCTGGGCGGTTTTCAATATGTGTTACCTGCATTCCTAAAAGAGCTTTTAGGGTTTGAAAAGATCAGACCACTGCACGTGTACCTTGCCATTTCGTGGATTTTTACCTCAGCACAAGGATGTATCTATTATTTTTTACCACGAATTGCCAAAAGAAATTTGTATTGGAAAAACGGCATCAAAATACATTTTTGGTTGCAGCTCGCTACATCACTTTCAATCGTCGGGGCTTTCTTTGCAGGCTATTTTGGTGGACGAGAATACCTCGAATTTCCGCCACTCATGGGAGTGCTCATCATTGCTTCCTGGATACCTTTTGCTGTAAACTTTTTCGCAACCCTTAGACCGAAATACAGCGGTGCACCGGTTTATTATTTCAGTTGGACTATTGGAATTATTTTTTTCCTGATTACGCTGTCGGAGAGTTATTTGTGGCTTTTTGATTTTTTCAACAATAATATTATCCGGGATACAACGGTACAGTGGAAAGCAATGGGTTCAATGGTCGGAAGCTGGAATATGTTGGTGTATGGCATCAGCATGTACGTTATGGAAAAATTGAAAGGCGATGATAAGCTCAATCGCTCGAACACTGCTTTCTTTTTCTTTTTCGTGGGATTTACCAACCTGCTTTTCAACTGGGGGCATCATACCTACATTGTGCCTGCGGCAACATGGGTGCGAACAGTCGCTTATGTTATCAGCATGACAGAGCTGATCATTTTCGGACAAATATTGTGGACGTTCAGAAAATCTCTGTCTGCTGCTCAAAAAAATTTCAACTCCGTTCCATACAGGCTTTTTTCATTTGCAGATTTTTGGATTTTTTTAAACCTCGGCGCCGCTATTGCTATTTCTGTTCCAGCGATTAATTACTACACACATGGCACGCATATTACGGTGGCACATGCAATGGGAACCACGATCGGCATCAACACTATGCTTTTGTTCGGAGCTGTTTTCTTCATCCTCAAAAAGCACAATACGGAAGCATTTGCAAAAAGAAAAAAACTGATAAACAGAGGAACATTGACAACCAACGTGTTCATGATTCTGTTTTGGAGTGCTTTGATCGGCAGCGGACTTGTCAAGATTTCAGCAAAGCTTCATAACAAATCTTTCGCGCAAATAATGGATGCTTGTCAACCCTTCTTCAAAGTGTTTACTGCCAGCGGGGTTTTTATTTTGATTGGACTTGCTATGTTGATATGGGCAGCTCTGAAAATTATTTTCGAAAACACCAAAGAACCTCAGCCAGCCGCAATAACAACTCCGGCTACCTTCTGACGTTCATTGCTGAGCATACATTATAAATTTTCTTCATTACCCTGATTAAAGTCATAGAGCCATATACATTTCGAAAGTTAACTTTCGTGTATGCTTATGATGGATGTTTCTGACATAAGTACTACAGGTTGTCTTCCTGATTCATCGGGATTGGCTGCGCCGGGCAGCGTAGAAGAAAAGCAAATTTTCAGGTCGCTGCAGCAGGAGTTCGAATTCCAATTTAGATATGTTTTCCCGAACAGAGTGGCGCCAAAAACGGTGGTGATTGTTCCTTCAATGACACTCGACAGGGAAATACTTTCCAAAGTAAAAGGTCATGTTTACTACGAAGAGCGATTGCTTTGTTTGCTCATGCTGCTGCGCATGCCGCAAACAAATGTGGTGTATATCAGCAGCGTTCCAGTGGACCAGGTGACGATTGATTATTATCTGCATCTGCTGCCGGGAATTACCGGGAATCATGCACGGCAGCGACTTACGATGCTTAGCTGTTATGATGCATCAGCAAAGCCTTTGACAGAAAAAATATTAGAACGTCCGCGGCTACTTAACAGAATAAAGCAAAACGTATCAGATGCAGACCATTGCCACATGGTTTGTTTCAATGTGACCGAGCGGGAACGTACGCTTGCTGTGCGGTTAGGCATACCAATCTACGGCTGCGATCCTGACCTAACATATCTCGGAAGCAAAACCGGCGCACGTTTACTTTTCAAAGAGTGCGGTGTACCTCTGCCCGACGGCTTTGAAAACTTGATGAACGAAAATGATATTTTAGATGCACTAGTGCGCCTCAAATCAAAAAAGCCAAACCTGAAAAAAGCTATTCTCAAACTTAATGACGGCTTCAGTGGTGAAGGCAATGCCATCTTTGTTTATCCTTATGTTACATCAACAGAACAATTGGAAGAAAGTATACGGCTATCACTCCACGATATTCATGTAGTGTCGGGCGTAAGCAGTTTTCTATTCTTCGATAAATTCAGAAAAGAAGGCGGTGTGGTGGAAGAATACATCGACGCAGAAGTTAAGTTTTCGCCTTCGGCGCAATGTCGCATCAATCCCTTGGGTGAAGTAGAAGTGGTAAGCACACATGATCAGGTGCTCGGTGGCGAGCAAAATCAAATATTCGTGGGAGCTACCTTTCCTGCACGTTCGGAGTACGCAAAAGAAATTGGAGCGCTGGCAACAGTGATATCCAAAAAAATGGGGGAAAAAGGTGTACTTGGCAGGTTTAGTATAGACTTTCTAAGTACATTTGAAAACAATCGGTGGCATCATTCTGCGATCGAGATAAACCTGCGCAAGGGCGGCACGACTCATCCTTTCCTAATGCTGCAGTTCCTTACAGACGGCAAGTACGACGCATTTTCAGGCAAGTACGTGATGCAAAATGGACAGTCGAGATATTATTATGCTTCCGATAATGTGGTTTCCAAAGCCTACCAAGGTCTCACGCCCGCCGACCTGATTGACATAGCCATGTTTCATGGAATTATGTTTGACAATTTTACGCAGGAAGGCGTAATGTTTCACCTGATAGGCGCTGTGTCGCAGTATGGAAAATTTGGAATGGTATGTATTGCCGAAACACCCGAAAGAGTGGAATTGCTGTATAAGAAGACGATTGAAATTCTTGATTGCGAGTGTGTCAGCAACGCTTTGTTGCTTTAATCACATTGGGAACTTTCACGGCTTTTCACTGCGCCGGTAAATTTGTTTACCGCCGGAAGTCGGTGTGCAGATGTTCCCAATGTTCTGTCTGCGGCTAAGCTTCCACATTTTTGATGTCTTTCGCGGCAACATCCACAGCATTCCCTTTTATAAATTAACTGGCACGGAATTGCAACTGTATAAGGAAAAGGGATTTATATGGAACGGATTTTACAAATGCTTAGAGGTGGAGATGAGGGCGAGCTAAATCCTTTATCTATTGCGATTTTATGCTTACTGATTGCCTCCTTTATCGGTGCCAGCTTTTATCTTACTGCGGGGGCTTAATCGTTTTCGTGGCTTACCAACTCAGGTTGAGGCACATGCTTGATCGACAACTGAAACTTCGCATTCATTGATATATGAAACTCTCTGTTGCTGCAAAGTTCTCTAATCGCTTCATTTTCTAAAAGCATCGATGCAAGGTTTGAAGCAAGTGGCGAATCGACAATCACATTGTCTACCTTACAGTTTACCAGCTTGATAAAAAACTTGTAACCGGTTTTTCTCGCCATTCCTGCCCTTTCAAAATCAGAAACATTTAAATTCAATGTTTGTTCAGCGGTGAGGGCTTTTTTTAAAAGAATTCTAATCACGGGGAGATACTTGCTCCAAATGGCATTAAATGAGTTTGACTGAACCATGGTTTCGTATTATGCTTTAAGGGACTGGTGAAAGCAGCGGTTATGCAGCTGAAAGGTACGACGATTAGATCAAATGCAGTTCAGGTCATTCAATATTGATTTCAGTTAAAGCAAATGTTATAATCAATTCAAAACGAGTTCTCTTCACCCAATCATCGTTCGTCAGCCCCTATCTTTGCTGCGCCTACGCCCTAAGAATCAACAATATATGCAGGTGAGTATTTCGAAGCGATTACCAACAGAAGATCTTAAATGGGTGCAGGCGATCAGAAATCCTGTCTACGTACGCAAACTTGCCATTGCGGTGCTCGCTACCGTTCTGTCGCTGAGCGTATTGCCCACTTTTTTCCAAATCATTCAAAAGAGAGATGGCGTGGTGCTGCACGATCCGATCCTGGATCTACTGCCGGCAGTGGACGTGTCGTATGCTATCGTTTCCATTATTTACCTGCTGATGATCCTTGCTGTTGTGCGATCCATTCAAAGTCCGAGAATGCTATTGCTTATGGTTTTGAGCTTTTGTTTCTTTTTTCTCACCAGGTTCATCACCATTTCGCTGGTGCCGCTGGACGCCCCGGCCAACCTTATCGTGCTTTTTGATCCGATGAGTAATTCGTTTTATGGAGAAAACTTTGTTACCAAAGATCTCTTTTACTCTGGTCACACTGCTAGTCAGTTTATCATCTTTTTTGCCCTGCAAAAGAAAACGGACAAGTTAATCGCCCTGATAGGCGGCATCGCCATGGGCATACTCGTGCTGGTGCAGCATATTCATTATACCATTGATGTTTTGGCAGCGCCTATATTTGCTTTTATTTGCTATTTCGTCGCCCAAAAACTGGCATTTGACTAATAAAGGTCAGTTGGCAGTTTCAAAATTTTTTTCTTTACAATCCGTCACTCCAGAAACCAACGATTAAACTTAAACATGCAGCCATGAAGAAATTAGATGTTCCGCATTTCACATTAGGTAATAAAGTAACTGACGAGCAGTTTGATTTTTTTGATAAAAACGGAGCAATTATTTTCAGAAACTTTATTAAGCCGGAAACCGTACAGACGTTTATTGCAGAAGCGCAACGTATAGAAAAAGAGTGGCTGGACGCCGGTCATGAAAAAATAAATGGCATTCCGCTGAAGTTTGGAAAAGATGAAAATAACAACAAGACTATTCAGCGCTTGTGCTTCCTTTCGCAACACAGCCCTATTCTGCACGAGTTTTTGCAAGATCCACGTTTTCAAGCTCTACTGGAGCTGGTGAGACCATACGAAGGCAGAATTGGAGAAGATGAGAAAGACGGTCTTGTTCTCAACAACTACATACACACGCCTAACAGCGCTTTTTCCCAAATGGGTTGGCACACCGATAGCCCCCGCGACATTTTCCTGGGGCAACGCATTATGCCAAAGCTCAATGTAGGCATTCACCTGGACACTGTTCCGTTTGAAAATGGTGGACTGAGAATTTTACCGGGTACTCACAAGCAAGGCATTATTCGTTTGTTGTTCAAGAAAAAATACTTTGTTGACCACACTCCTGATCCCAAGGAAGTTGGTTTCGACATAAATGCAGGCGACCTAACCGTTCATGACGGTAGGCTGTGGCATCGTGTGCAGCAATCACCTTTCTACGGCGAAAAGAGCCGCAGACGGGTAATGTACGTTCCTGTAGTAACAGGCAAATACATTCCAAAGCACAAAAACAGCAAAACTCCTTTCTATCATCGTTTTGCTTCAACTGTCCAAAACTAAGCCTGCGTAAATGGCTTATGCACTTGTAACCGGCGCCAGTAAAGGCATTGGAAAAGCTATTGCTTTTAATCTCGCTGCAAGGGGTTTTGATGTTTTGCTCGTCGCGAGAAATGTGCAGCTTCTTCAGCAAACAGCAGAGGAAATCAAAGCAAAGCACAATACGAATGTTCAGT
>JAEZJD010000103.1 GCA_023436425.1 Bacteroidota bacterium
AAAAATTAGTCTTATCCAGCGTCAGCCCTGTTTCCTTAATATTCTTTAATTCAAAAAGTAAGTCGTTGTTTTCTTCGAGAAAACGAATGCGGTATTTTTTGTGGTCCGCATCAGCAGGTTGATGTATACAAATCCATCACTGTTTGTATACACATAAAACGAAGGAACAAAGTCCGGTCTTTTCAAGTTTAAGTTCACCCCGGGAATGTGGGTGAGGTTGGTGAATGCATCCCGGGTCGGCTGTTTTGCTTCGGTAAAGAAATAATCTCCGTTGCCCATAACAACGAACAGCCGGTAATACATGTGATCATTAATTGGCGTTTTATCTACCACGCCATTCAATTTAGAATTGGGATCCGTAACGCTGACGATCGTTCGGTAATTCTTTAAACTATCGTGAGAAGTTTGCACACTGATTTGCCCAACATCCTCGTAGTTATTTGCCCAGCTGATAATTATGTTATCGTTGCCCGGGTTCACCACTGAAAATTTAGGAAGTGTATCCTGAGCAAAGAGAACAGAACCGATTGAAGTAAGAAGTACGACGAGCAACAGATTTATTCTTCGCATAATTCGTCAGAATATTGGTTTGACAAATATAACCGCCGACTTGTTTCGTCGTTAGAAAATTAACGTTCTGTTTCCCAGGGATCGATTGCCTTGCAATCCGCCGCTGTGCACAATTAAAATCTTACTTCCGTCGGGAAAGAAATTTTTTTGCAGCAGATCTTCAACGGCATAGAAAAGTTTTCCGGTATACACAAAATCGGTAGGCACATTATTTTGCCTGAAAAAATCATTAATAAAAGCGATCAGCGCCTCATTGTATTTTGCAAATCCTCCGAAGTGATAATCATGCAGCAGCTCAAAATCTTTGTTCCCTACGATTAATGATTTTATTTCTGCCGCAAGAGAAAGATTGTTTTTCATCACACTTATCCCAATCACCTTTTGATTCTCTCCTGAGGCAGTCGCCAATGCTGCCAGCGTAGTTCCTGTCGCCACAGCAGCTATGATGTGCGTGTATGCCGATGTGTCTACAATCCTCAGAATTTCTTCAGCACCTTTTCTACCCAATTCTCCATAACCGCCCTGGTCAATCATGTACACGTCATCTCGTTTGTAAACGGCAAACACTTCATCAGGTACTGCCCGGGTGTTGTATGCTTCTCTAGAAATGAAATAAAGTTGCATTCCTGCATCGTGTGCATCCTGCAGCGTGTAAGAAATAACATTTTGCTCACCGCGGATTACACCGATGCTTTTCAATTCAAATTCTTTGGCGGCGGCAGCAGTAGCAATAATGTGATTCGAAAATGGTCCACCGAAAGTAAGAACGGCAGTTTTTCCAAGCTCCTTTGCATGTTCAAGGTATCGCTTGAGTTTGAACCATTTATTGCCGGAAATAAGCGGGTGCACTTTGTCGAGCCTGAGAACATCGGTCGTGGTACGGAAATTATGGTTAAAAGAAACAGGTTGAAGCAGGTGATCGGTAGAGATGGTCAACATTTGCACTAATACAAATAACTAATTTCGCAGGCAATTTAAAACAGATATATGACACCAACATTAGTGATTATGGCTGCAGGAATGGCTTCGAGGTATGGCAGCATGAAACAAATTCAACAGTTTGGACCTGGCGGTGAAACGATTATGGATTATTCCATCTACGATGCGATAAAAGCAGGATTTGGCAAGGTTGTCTTCATTATTCGCCGCGATTTTGCTGACGACTTCAAAAATATTTTTGAACCTAAATTGAAAAACAGAGTAAATACCGAATACGTTTATCAGGAAATGGACGCATATGTAGGCGAACATCGGGTCCCTTCGGACAGAGTGAAACCCTGGGGAACTGCGCATGCCGTTCTTTGTGCAAACGAAGCAGTGCGTGAGCCATTTGCTGTCATCAATGCTGATGATTTTTATGGTGGAGATGCTTTTAGAAAAGCGGCGACCTTCCTTTTGACAGAGTGTTCTGCCAGCAAGCACGCGATCATTGGATACGAACTTGCGAAGACGCTGTCAGAGCATGGATCCGTTAGCCGGGGCGTATGTGAAGTGGATGCGGAGGAAAATCTCGTAGCCATAAACGAACGTGTGAAGTTGTTCCGGGACAATAGTGAAATGGTTTACGAGGATAGCGACGGGAGTAAACACGCCGTTGCCGAAGATGCAAAGGCTTCAATGAACTTCTGGTGTTTTCATCCTGCCATCTTTCCCTACATACGGTCTGAATTTGAAGCATACCTCGAGAATAATCTCACCAATCCAAAAGCAGAGTTCTTAATTCCGTATGTTGCTGACCGTTATATCAAAAGCGGCTTGGGCACAATTAAAGTAATACCGACATCTGCACAATGGTTTGGCGTTACTTACAAGGAAGACGCACCAATTGTGCAAAGAAGTTTACAGCAACTTGTGGCGAAAGGAGATTATCCCGAACGGTTGTGGAGTTGACAACAATTTAATCGACTTTCACCATGAAGATGTAGTCAGAGAGCTTTTTTACCTGCTGCGTCCGCGTCATATTCTTAAGTGACGATGCAGCGGGTAATTTAATATTCTGAAATGATGTGTCGCTCTTCTGAAGCTTGCTAAGTATGCTATAAATGTATTTTGATTGCACGGCGAAAACAGCTCCTTCCGCGGTAGTCTGTTTCGTGTTCAGCATTCCCACTATTTCACCATTGCGGTTGATAATAGGACTGCCGCTGTTGCCGCGATTAGCCGCAATAGCTATTTGGCAGGTAAGCGTGTCGCCATCAAAACCGGTTTTTGCAGCAACGTATCCATCGCCGTAAACAATATCGTTGCGTGGATAACCTAGTGTGAAGATTGGTTCGGCCAATTCCACTCCGGCTTTTTTAATTGCATAAGGAATAGAAGCCGGAGCTTTAAAGTTGCGGGCAGTTATTTTCAAAATAGCAATGTCGCGGTCCAGATCCGTATAAACAATCTTTGCGTTAAGCTCAGCTCCGTTAGCAGATTGCACCGCTACGTGCTGCGAACCATTTACCACGTGAGCATTTGTGAGCAGATAACCTTTAGCATCGATAAGAAAGCCTGTTCCGCCCGATTTGTAGGCAATGGCAGGTGTGCCGGTTTGATCTTTTACATCCTCAATTTTCTCATTTAACGCCTGATTCTGTCTCTGAATTTGATCTACTTTCTTATCGATGTTGTCGAACTTGCGGCTCAACTGGATAACGTCTTTTTCCTTCGCCGGTTTGGTAGGCGCCAGCGACAAAACCATTAAAGTAGTGATGCCTGCAATAGAAGCTGCGATCGCGGCCACACGCTTGTATTTGTTCACCAGGTAAACCACTCTGGCTTTTCCCTGAAGACGTGGTGATCTGATGAGACCTTTTTCGGCAAGATCAATGTGTATATCGTCAAGGTTATTCTTTAGTCTTCTCACCTCATCGAAGCGGTTAAGCTGCTGAAGAAAAAAAGTGTGTTCCACCACCAAATGATCGACATCGGCGTTGCTTTTTCGTAGTTGCTCAAAGTAAACCCTTTCATCGGGTGTCATTTGCCCGGTGATGTAACGTTCAACAGCTTCGAGTAATCTAATGTCTTCCATTACACTGCACCATTTTTATATTGACTAAAAAATAATTTTTTCAACCGCATCAAACATTTGTATTTCTGCGTTTTCGCGTTATCAGCATTTGTATATCCAAAACCGGCAGCGATATCCTGCATGTTCTTTTTATCGATGTAAAAAGCTTCCAATAAACTTTTGCATGGCTCACCTAAACTACTCATCGCCTTTTCCATCATCAAAAATTCCGAGTTTCTCTTTTCGTGCTCGTCCACATCTTCGTCTACCACCACCACATCTTCATGTCCTTCGCTTATGTGAAATCTGTTTTGATGTAGCAGCCTTTTTAGCCAGAGGCGGCGACTTACTGAGTAGACGAAAGTTTTAATCTGACAGTTTAATTCGAAATCTCCTTTCTGCACTTTTTCATACAACACAATCATTGTCTCCTGAAAAATGTCCTTAGCGTCTTCTGCAGTGCCGTTGTTGTTGATAACCAGCGCCTGAATCATGTTGAAGTTGTCCCGGTAAATTGCCTCTACAGCTTTTTTTTCGTTTCGGGCCAAGCCTTGCAATAATGCCTTCTGACTAACTTCTTTCAACTCTTCTATTTTAATACGGCAAATTAAAAATAGTAACCCACCAAAGAGGTGAAAATTTTTTTTTGGGAACGTGGGTTACCTTTTTACGATAACTGTATTAATTCAAAATCTGATGGTGGAATGAAGACAATTGTGGCGGTTTGTATGGTTTTCTTACTATGGAGCTGTACAAACGATGGTGGAGTGGAAAATCGGATGGACAGTGTAAAGAGGTACCTGGATACTACTGCGGAAAAGATAGGAGATTCAGTGAAGGCTAAATCTCAGAGGCTGGAACAAAAGATTGAAGAAAGGCTTAGAAAAAGAAAAGACAGTAGCAAACTCGATTCGACAAATGATTTTTAAACCCTCAATAAAATAAACACATGAAAAAGGTTTTTCTGGTTATAATGGCAGCAGCTTTTTTTGCTTCCTGCAATAATGCTACAGACTCTGCAGCGGACGCTAAAGATTCTTTGGATTCTATTGCAAACGTTAAGAAAGATGTGATAGACTCAACAACAGAACAAAAGAAAGAGAATATCGACTCATTGGCGGAAAGAAGAGACAGCATCCAAGATGCCCGTGATACTTCTGGCACAAATCATTAATTAAGTTTTTTAACAACAAAAAAAATAGAAATGAAAAAAATCCTGGGAATTATCCTGATTGCCGGTTCATTGGTTGCTTGCAATAGCTCTGATGAAAACACAACAACAACTGATAGCACAACAACAACAACAACTACAGAGCCTACAACAACAGCACCGGTTGACACAACAACAACTGTAACTGTTGACACAACTGGTACTGGTACTGTATCTGCTACTACCACTACATCTACTAACCAGTAATTGTATTTCTCTGTTGTTTGCGTATAACTGATTAAGAGTTTTATATGGCAAGCAATCGTTAGATGGCTGCTCTGTTCCCAGGGCGGCCTTTTTTATTTCAACTTTCTTTTCAAATTTCCCCATACGCGTCATTCACAGTTTACTTTTGCACAAACATTACGATGAGCTTTGAGAGTTTAGGTCTTCACGAGAATTTACTTCGATCCATTTCAGAATTAGGATTTACCGAACCCACGCCCATTCAGCAGAAGGCGATTCCTGTTTTACTTTCAGGAACGAAAGATTTCATTGGTCTTGCTCAAACCGGCACCGGCAAAACCGCCGCTTTCGGCTTACCCTTGCTGCAGTTGGTTGACGCGGGTAAAAAGCATGCCCAAGCGCTTGTTGTCTGCCCCACCCGCGAGCTGTGCATCCAAATAGTAAAAGACATCGACAACTTTAAAAGACATTCCCGCGGACTGCAAATTGCTGCGGTTTACGGCGGATCGTCCATCTCAAACCAGATTCGCGACTTGCGAAAAGGTGTTCAAATAGTGGTTGCCACTCCTGGCCGCTTGATCGACTTAATCGAACGGAAAGCGATTGATCTAACTGCCATAAAATATGTGGTTTTGGATGAGGCGGATGAGATGTTGAACATGGGCTTTAAAGAAGATATCGAGTTCATTTTACAGAACACTCCGGAACGCGACAGCATTTGGTTATTTAGTGCAACGATGCCTCCGGAAATAAGAACAGTGAGTAAAAGGTACATGCAGAAACCTGTGGAAGTCACGATGGGAAAAGTGAATACTGCAGTAAAGAACATTGATCACCAATATTACGTCACCAGTGCGCAGCACCGGTTCGAAGCACTCAAAAGATTGATCGACTTCAATCCGGGCATGTACGGGATAATTTTTACCCGCACTAAAATCGATGCGCAGGAAATTTCTGAAAAGCTCACCAGGGAAGGGTATGACATTGAAGCTTTGCATGGCGATCTCACACAAGCACAGCGAGACAAAGTAATGGGTGAGTTCAGACAAAAAACCTTACAACTTCTGATTGCAACTGACGTAGCAGCTCGTGGTATCGATGTTCAAGGCATAACGCACGTCATCAATTACGAGCTGCCAGACGATGTGGAAGTATACACACACCGAAGCGGCAGAACCGGCCGTGCCGGCAAAACAGGAGTGTGCATGTCCATAGTGCATGTGCGTGAAGTGCAAAGGATCAGGCAGATTGAACGAATGGTACAAGTGCCTTTTCATAAACTGGAAATACCAACGGGAAAAGATGTTTGCCGCAAACAATTTTTTTATTTTATGGACCGGTTGCTGCAGGCAGACATAAGTCACGGCGATTACGAAACCTATATTCCGTTGCTGCAAGAAAAGTTTAATGATGTAACGAAAGAAGAAGTTTTGAAGCGTGTAGCGGCGCTTGAATTTGACCGGTTCCTGAAGTATTATGAAAATGCTGAAGACCTAAATCTTCGTGAACGTCGCGATGATCGAATGCGTCAGACATTTGACAGAGATCGCGCCAGCCGAAAAGATACAAAAGGACGAGAGTTCGGCGGTAAAGGAAATTATACCCGATTGTTTGTCAACCTTGGCTCTAAAGATGGTTTTTACAAAGCTAGTTTTTTGCAATTCATTCTCGATATGAGCGATTTAAATAAAGAAGTTCTTGGCAGGATAGACATGAAGGAGATGAACAGCTGGATAGAGGTGGAGAAAAATGCAGCTATGAAAATGGTGCGTTCGATCGATGGTAAAAAGTACAAGGGACGAAGGATCAGGATGAACGAGGCCGATTCTGTGCGGCGATAATGACGCTTGCAGATGTAGCCCGTCATCTTATTTCAACAATTAACACCAAAAAACATTTGTTCGTTTTCACATGATTTTTATATTTGTTCCGAAATGACACTTACAAGAGCATATCGTTGGTTTTATTTTTACTTCTATCAAATGAAGCCGGGATTGCTTTTGTTGAACAAATAAATATCTGTTACAGCATTAAGAAATCCCGGCTAAAGAGCCGGGATTTTTGTTTACTATGGCTCTGAAAATTTCCATACAAGGTTTCGAAGGCAGCTTTCATCAAATTGCCGCCCGGCAGTTTTTCGGCAATGTCATTGACGTAGTTCCGTGTTCTACTTTTCGGCAGGTCGTTGAGCTTACTAGCACAAAAGCAGCTGACGCAAGTGTGATGGCAATTGAGAACTCCATTGCCGGAAGCATTCTTCCTAATTACAACTTGCTGCAACGGTCGGATCTCAAGGTTGTCGGCGAAGTTTATTTACCCATCAAACAACATTTGTTGGTAAATGCAGGTGTATTCCTACAGGACATCCGGGAGGTTCATTCACATCCAATGGCTATTCAACAGTGCATGGATTTTTTAATGCAGCACAATTGGAAGTTGGTGGAAACCGAAGACACCGCATTGAGTGCAAAGCACGTCGCTCAGCATCGCAGTAAGCACATCGCAGCGATTGCCGGCTCTCTGGCTGCAGAGTTGTTCCAGCTGGAGATTATTGCGGAAAACATTCACTCCGATAACCACAACTACACCAGGTTTTTGGTGCTCCAGAGGAATGCCTTTCCGATTGAAGACGCAGACAAAGCATCAATTAGTTTCAAAACAGATCATTCGAGAGGAAGTTTAGCGAAGGTGCTGACGAAAATTGCGGATGGTGGAATAAACTTAAGCAAACTGCAAAGTTTTCCTATTCCGGGCAGCAACTGGAAATACAATTTTCATGCAGATATGGAATTTGATAAAATGGAGCAATTTGATGCCGTGATTAAGAGTATTTTATCGGTAGCCGACGAACTCAAAATATTCGGGATTTACAAAAACGGTAAAACTAGCTGATGCAAATGAAAGTTGCACAACGACTAAACGGAATTGGCGAATACTACTTTTCTCAAAAATTGCGAGAAATAGAAGAATTGAATAAATCAGGTGAGCCCGTGATTAATTTGGGCATCGGCAGTCCTGATATGCCTCCTCATCCTGATGTGACGAGAGTGCTGCAGGAAGAGAGTGCGAAGCCCAATGTACATGCGTACCAAAGTTATAAAGGCAGTTTGGTTCTGCGCAAAGCAATCAGCCGGTGGTACCAAGAATGGTATGGAGTTGAGTTAAACCCGGAAACAGAAATCCTTCCGCTGATCGGCTCAAAAGAAGGAATTATGCACGTATGTATGACCTATGTGGATGCGGGGACAAAAGTACTGGTGCCAAACCCCGGTTATCCTACTTATGCAGCTGCAGCCAAAATTGCCGGTGGAGAAGTCGTTGAATACAGATTGCAGGAAAAAAATAACTGGTTTCCTGATTTTGAACAAATAGAAAAAGATTTGAAACTGGCCGATGACAGTCATGGTCAAAACATTCTGATGTTTGTGAATTACCCGCAGATGCCGACCGGCCAATTGCCAACGAAAACGTTGTTTGAACAATTGGTTGCATTTGCAAAAAAGTACAACATTCTTGTCGTGCACGACAATCCATACAGTTTCATCTTAAATGCTCATCCTTTGAGTTTGTTAGCTGTTGCTGACGCCAAAGATTATGTGATAGAATTAAATTCTTTAAGCAAGTCTCACAATATGGCAGGATGGAGAGTGGGGGTGATTTGCGGATCAAAACAAAGGATAGATGACGTGCTGAGATTTAACAGCAATATGGATAGCGGAATGTTTCTGCCGGTTCAACTTGCGGCTGCGAAAGCTTTGTCGTTGGATAAAAACTGGTTTGATGAGTTGAATAAATCGTATCGGAAAAGACGGGAGAAAGTATTCCAACTGCTCGATGAACTACGATGTGAATTTAATAAAGAGCAGGCAGGCTTGTTTGTCTGGGCAAGAATTCCTGACCGTTTCCACGATGGCTTCGAGCTCAGTGATAAAATATTGCAGGAGTCGAGAGTATTCCTGACGCCCGGCGGAATTTTCGGCAGCGAAGGAGACAAGTTCATCCGGATTAGCTTGTGCAGCACCGA
>JAEZJD010000117.1 GCA_023436425.1 Bacteroidota bacterium
TCGGTGCTCGTCAGCTGAGTTCCCACCTGCGTTGTTGTCTTTTTAAATGTGCTCACTTTAGCGCCAAAGAGTGTGTCCCTGATAATTTCCGCATAACTGCTCATGAATTGTGAGAGGAGAGCATCGAGTCCTGAATCACTTGCACCAACAATGTGCACTACATTCTTCATCCAAATGCGGTCTTCCAACTTAGGTGAGAATGTATTTTGAGCCAGCTCGTACTCCTGCATTTTCTTTAAATAAACAGAAATGTCGTTGGAGGAGATTGCAGAAAGCCGGCCGATCGGAACTTCAGGAACGAAAGAACCCTGTTGCGCAGCAAGTAATATGTCAGATGCCGGCCAACCATATGTTGGAACCAGATTTAGTTTAGCGGCGTTTGCAATTTCCGTGGCGTTATTATTTGTCTCGATCGTTCTTTGGTCCACATAATTCATTCCCCTGCCGATAATGAACACGTATTTCGGAGTTGCCGTAAAGTTTCGCTTTGCGTACAGAATAAAGTTTCTGATACCTGCAGGATTTTTATTTATTCCGAATCCGAATTGGTCAATTAAATCATCCGACACGTAAACTTTTGCATTGTAACCACCGCCGGCAGGCGAACTTCTGTATGCACGATATTGTTCAACAGGGTTTGCTCCTGTCATCAAAATCGGGTTGGAAATAATCAGATAATCGCCGCGAGTTGCCGCTGTATTGTAATTAATGAACGTGCGTGATGTCAGCGAATTTATCGTGTTGACGTTAGAGGCTTCTTCACTTACCAACACCAGATTTCGTGAAGTGGAAGACGGTTGCAATACAAATTTTACCAGCGGCGCTGCAGAAATATCTCCTACATATCTTTTTCCATTTGTGAGATCGTACAAAACCGGAGCAGCACTTCCGAAGGAGAAATTGGCTATCTGCAAAAAATTGCCCGACGCAGAAGCAGGAAGAGAGAACTCGAAGTTATTTGCTCCGCCAAAATTAAATTGTCTCGCATAGGTAAGCTCATATTTATGAACCACCATTCTGTCGACTACAGGGCAATTTGGCGGCGCTGGGCATGCAGTAATGTTCGTCACTACCACACTAGCATTGCCAGAAGACAATAAAGCGGACGCAAAGTTCGTAGAATCAACCCGGAAGCTCATTTCAGAAATGGGATTACCGAGCAGCGAGTCGCCATTCAGCGTGACTTTGTAGCGTCTCTCGTTAAATGAATTACCCGAAACGGCGACCTTGAATTTTGGAGCAGGACCACCATTGTATGGATATAAATTTTGAAGCACATCGTTTAATGTGCCGTAATTGAATCCTCCTGAATATGTTGTTGTAATATCATCAGATGTCCAGCCCTCGCCTTTGTCGTAAGAAGAAGAATACAACTTGTCTTCCAGGTTAAAACCGAGACCAGGGTTGAGTTGATTTTTAAAATAGTGCCCGGTTGTGTACAGAAAATAAGGCTCCGGAGGCAAGACATTTGCCGCAACATTATTTGCTGTGGTTTGCAATCTCAGATTAGCTGCCGTAGCAGGATTAGCGGTTAAAAAATAAGCGGCAGTGTCGCTGATCAAACTCCATTTATCATTCAGTTGGTATTGTGGGTCACGATAAAGTTCTCTGTCAGGTTTGCCATCGTTCATTTGTCCCCAGAACTCTATGTAATCTGACGATGAGAAAGCGCCAGATCCTACAGACGTGTAAATCGGAACCTGAACACCGTTTCGCCACAGTTGAAATTGTTCAGCGGGAATGTTTCCTAACCCTGCAGCAGCGAGTGTTGCTTGCGGAATTCTGAACAAACCGGTTTTCGCAACCTTGAATTTGTAATAAGTTTTTGTGAAGTCAATCCATTCGTTATTGTACACCTGCGCTTGTGCAAACAAACTGCAGCTGACCAATAAACCAAACAGAAGTTTTCTCATAAGTATTTTTTAAAGCTTACTTTTTCTTTTTGTTATTCACAAGATCCAGCTGAAGTGAAAACACATGCGTGTAGAGCGGATTTGACTGATTGGCGAGATTAGTAAATGCGTAATCAATTCTCACATTTTGAATTCTGAAACCGGCGCCGGCGCTTGGCTGATAAATCCAAACTTTTTTCTGGTTTAATGTATCTCCGTCAGCAAGTGCCTTTTGGAAATTATTAATGCCTCCGCGCAGAAAAAAGTTATTGTTGAAATTTACTTCCAAGCCCACTTTTGGATCAATACTCACCGGATCAGCGCTGATAAGTGTATTTCGTTTGCCATCAAAAGTGAAATCAAAATTTGCTTCTGCAAGTAAACTCGTTTTTTCTCCCAAACGAAAATCACGACCAACGCCTGCAATCAATCTTGGTGCAGTTAGCTCACTTGATTTGACAGGTATTTCATTGTTTGTGAGATACAATGCCTGCTTTTCTTTTTCGCTGAAATTGAATGTCCATGCATTGAAAGTAGTAGTGATGTCACGACCAACAAATCCTAACTTCCACCTGCCCGTTTGTACTTGCAAACCCGCGTCCAGACCGAAGCCCCATGCTTTAGCGAACGTTCCCACGCTGCGGTGAATGACTTTGACATTCACACCAAAATTCACTTTCTTGTTTTCCGTTTCCTTTATTTTTTGCGCAAGCGAAACAAGAAAGCCGTAATCTGCAGAAGAAAACGCTTGAATGTTATTGTAATTGATCGAACCGTCCGGCTCTACCAAATACAACGTGTTCATAATGTCATCGACGGCAAAACGGAGTGCCGTCAATCCGAGTGTACGTTTGTTACCTGAAAGTGGCAGCGCAAGACTGGCGAAATCGTATTTGCCGATGCTGGCAAAATATTCGGCATGCATCACATTTACCTGAGCATCATCTTGAACACCCGTTAAACCGGCGGGATTCCAATAACCTGCAGTGCCATCCACAACCGATGCTACCTGTGCACTGCCCATTGCCAACCCTCTGGCACCTGCTCCGATGTTCAAAAACTCATTTGAATATTTTCTAAACTGAGCCGACGTATTGAGAAACAGTAAAAAACAAGTAACGACAGAAAAAATGGCTTTCATGCAGTCTATTTTCAGATAAGTGGCTTTTGCAGCGGTGTTATGATGGTTAAGCCATGGACAAATATAATGTTCCGCTCCCAAAAGGAGCTTTGGAATGAAAACGGATTAACACAGAATAAATTGTTTTTCACTGCTTTACTTTTGCCGCTTTCGATATCAGCTTGCAGGTTCATTACTTGTAAAACCATTAGGTTGTGAACTTGTGAACTCGTAAACTAATGATCAGATATGAATTTGATTGAAGAACTCCGCTGGAGAGGTTTGCTGCAGGACATTGTGCCCGGCACCGAAGAGCAATTGCAGAAAGACATGACAACGGCATATGTTGGTTTCGACCCTACAGCAGATTCATTGCATATTGGCAGCCTTGTGCCGATTCTGTTGTTGGTGCATTTGCAGAGAGCAGGTCACAAGCCTTTGGCGCTGGTCGGTGGCGCAACAGGGATGGTAGGAGACCCCAGCGGCAAAAGTGAAGAGCGGAATTTATTAAGTGAAGATGTGCTGCAGAGAAATCAGCAAGGAGTGAAGAAGCAGTTGATGCAATTTTTGGATTTTGACCCATCAAAGCCGAACGCTGCAGAAATGGTGAACAATTACGATTGGTTCAAAGACATGAATTTTCTGCAATTCATTCGCGACGTTGGCAAGCACCTTACCATCAATTACATGATGAGCAAAGAAAGCGTGCGCAAGCGGATAGAAAGTGAAGGAGGAATAAGCTTCACGGAGTTTACGTATCAACTCATTCAGGGGTACGACTTTCTTTGGCTGTACCAAAATAAGAACTGCAAATTGCAAATGGGTGGTAGTGACCAATGGGGCAACATTACAACCGGGACAGAATTAATTCGCCGAAAAGCCGGCGGAGAAGCGTTTGCATTTACATGCCCGCTACTCACGAAAAGCGATGGCAGCAAATTTGGCAAAACAGAGCAAGGCAACGTTTGGCTCGATGCTGCGAAAACATCACCTTACCATTTCTATCAATTTTGGGTAAATGCCGCCGATGCAGACGCAGAAAAGTGGATTAAAATTTTTACTTTTTTATCCCAGAAGCAGATTGAGGAACTTATCCAGCAGCATAAGAAAGACGAATCCAAACGCGTATTGCAAAAACAACTGGCAAAAGAGCTCACGGTTTTTGTGCATGGCAAGGACGAGTACCAAAAAGCAATAGAGACAACTGAAAAACTTTTTGCACAGCAAAATGCATCTGCAGAAGAACTGACGGCGGGAGATTTGGAGAGCATGGAGGGGATTGTGAAGGTTCAATTTGCCAAAGAGAAGTTAGACGCAGGGGTAGATGTTGTGTCACTCGTATCGGAAACAAACATTTTTCCCAGCAAAGGAGAAGCAAGAAAAATGATTCAAAATGGCGGAGTAAGCATTAACAGAAAAAAAGCAAACAGTGCGCAAGAGATTATTTCGAGCGAACACTTGTTGCATGACAAGTATCTGCTCGTGCAAAAAGGAAAAAGGAACTATTATTTAATTATTGCAGAATAGTCTCACCGGCAGCCGGGCGGTTCTCAAATTTACTCTTGATAAAGTAGACAATAACTCCTGCAACAGCCATCATTGCACCCCAGAGAGCAAACCAGCCGGTTGACAGAAATACGAAAAGCCAAACAGCAATTGAAAGAATTACGGGAAGAGGAAAAAGCCACATCTGAAAAGGCAAATCTTTATTGCCAAATCGCTTGCGCAACAACACGACACCAACAGCCTGCCCGATAAACTGAACCAGTATGCGCATCGCCAGAATTGCTTTGATAACGTCACTCAGGCGAAAAAGAAGACTAAAGACAAATCCCACCGCGCAGAGAATTATTAAAGAGATGTAAGGAAAGTCTTTGGTAGGATGAAGCCGCGAAAATACTTTGAAAAAATTTCCATCCTTTGCAGCCGCATAGGGCACACGCGAATACCCAAGCACGACAGCAAAGAGAGATGAAAATGCCACACACAAAATCAAAATAGTGACAACACTAGCTGCCGTCGTACCGTAAATATTTTGCATGAACGAGCTGACAAGATGTGCATCATCTTTTCGCACAGATTGCCACGGCATTACACTCATCACGCTAACATTCATCAGCAGATACAAAAACGCTATGCCTGCAACGGATATGAAAATACTTCTTGGGATATTTCTTTCCGGCTTGCTGATTTCACTTCCAAGATGACATACATTGTAGTAACCTAAATAGGCATAAACAGTGTGAACAGACCCATAACCAATCGCAGCGAGAAAGGCGTGGCTAAAAAAAGATTCCGTACCGGTCGGGAGCACATTTATCGCATGCTGTTGATGCGTTAACCCACTAATGATGATCCATAAAACTGTGAGAACGACAATGCTGCTCAGAATTATCGAAATTTTCCCAACGGTTTCAATTTTGCGGTACAAAACAACAAAAACTAGAATTACAAGGGATCCGGAAACGAGTTTTTGTTGCCAAAGACTGAGGTCAACGAGGTAGGTAAGGTATTGTGCAAAGCCGATTGATGCCGATGCAACAACCAAGGGTGCTTGTATGCTTGTTTGCCACACAAAAAGAAAACTCATTAGCCTGCCGAACCGTTCTCCGTAAGCAATTCTGTGAAAATTGTATGTGCCTCCTGCAAGTGGATACTTTGCACCAAGTTCGCTCCAGATCATTGCGTCAACGAAGGCAACGAAAGCTCCGAAAATCCACGCCCAAAGAAAGCCGCCATTCTGAAAGTAGCTTATCACCAGCGGCATTACCACGAAAGGGCCAATGCCGACCATGTCAATCATGTTGATAGCTGTAGCCTGGAAAAGATTAAGTCGTCGTTTTAGTTCGGGCATTGTCGTGAGTGGTCAATCGGGTTGGTT
>JAEZJD010000139.1 GCA_023436425.1 Bacteroidota bacterium
TTTTAATATCAATCAAGGGACAATGGGGGACGACTTTCAATGTGGGTAATCACGGCTGGTTCAATTTCTTCTCATATTTTTTCATTTTAGTACTAATGGTAGCCTTCGATAAAACAATGAGAAAACGGAGAACGCAAATTGAGAACTTGACATAATCAGTTTAAAAAACGTAAAGCAATATCTATAGAAAAATAAAAAAATAAATTTTAGCCACCGCTGTAAGTAGTACCCTTTCAGCACCACCAATACACCAATAGTAAAATATGAAACGTAAATTTTTGAGCTGCAACCGGCTCCTGTTATTCTTTTGTCTCATCACATCCATCACCTCGTGTGTCAACACGCAAAAGTCCGTGTACTTCAACGACAGGAGGGAAGAGGAAATAGATGCAGCAAAACTGACCATCGAGCCCATTCTTAAAGAAGGGGACCTCGTCAGCATCACCGTTAGCAGCCTCAATCCTGAATCAAGCATTGTTTACAACACTCCCAATATTTCCGCTACCTCTATTGGAGCTACGGGTAATTCAACCATCTCGCAAGCGCAGGGTTATCTCGTCAGCCAGGAAGGCACCATTCAATTTCCGGTGCTGGGCACACTGCAGGCCGCAGGGATGACAAAAAAGGCATTGGCTGACGATATCACCAGAAGGCTTAAAGAACGCAAACTATTGCTCGATCCCATTGTCACCGTTCGCTATCTGAATTTTCGCGTCACCGTAATTGGTGAAGTGGCACGCCCCAGCGTAATTCCCGTTCCCAGTGAACAAATCAACGTGCTGGAAGCACTCGGACTGGCCGGGGATCTTACAATATATGGACGGCGCGACAACGTGTTGCTGATCCGCGAGGAAAACGGGAAAAAAATCATGAAGAATCTCAACCTTAATTCAGCTGAGCTCCTCAAGTCGCCTTTTTTCTATTTGAAATCCAACGACGTTTTATACGTAGAGCCCAACAGGGCAAAGGTGGCTTCCACTTCGAGAACCAGCCAGGTATTGCCGCTCATACTTAGCGGACTTTCATTCACAGCAATCATCATTGACCGCATATTCAGATAAAAACTTTCATCATGGCAGAAAATTATGTGTACCCAAACAAGAACAACTTCGAGCAGCAGGAAAATAACCTGTTGAACGACATACTGTATAAATATTCGCCTTACTGGCCACTGTTTATTGTGTTGGCAATGCTCTGCGGTAGCGGTGCATGGCTGTACCTGAGGTATAAAGTGCCGGTTTATGAATCGTCGGCAACCCTCCTGATCAAAGATGAAAAAAAGGGAATGAACGATTCTAAACTGCTGCAGTCGCTGGACCTCTTTGCGGGCAAAAAAATCGTGGAGAACGAAATAGAAGTGCTGCACTCACGCACGCTGGCAAAGGAAGTGGTGAAAACACTCAATCTGTATGCTCCCGTGTACACCAAAGGGCGGTTCACCGACCGTTCTGCATACGAAACGTCACCTGTTGTGATTGAAGCCGCCGCCCCCGACTCATTGAAGAAGGTGAGCAAAGTTGACTTCAGCTATTCACCGGCGGGAGTACATATCGGTGAACACACGTATGCGCTGAATCAGTTTGTATCTACACCGTACGGACAGTTGAAGTTCAAACCGAACCCTAACTACAAGCCTTCATCAGGAAAAAAGCCGCTTTATTTTTCGCTGGTGCCTGTAAAAAGCGCTGCTGCGTCACTGTTAGGCCGGCTGAAAGTCACCGCTTCAAGCAAGCTTTCCACTGTACTCAACATGGTGCTGAAAGATGAAGTGCCCCGTCGCGGTGAAGATGCACTCAATACATGGATAGAAGCCTACAACCAGGCAGCCATAAAAGACAAGAACAAACTGGCTTCCAACACGCTTGCTTTTGTGGAAGACCGCCTGAAGCTCGTTACCGGTGAACTGGAGAACGTCGAAGGCGAACTACAACAATACAGAACCCGCAACAACATTGTAAACATCAGCGCCCAGGGCCAGCAATTCTTGGAAAGTGTAGGATACAACGATAAGAAAATGGGCGAACTCAACATTCAGCTTTCTGCACTGGAACAGGTAGAGAAATATGTAGCATCAAAGAACGACAAAGGCGGCATTGTTCCATCCACTTTCGGCATTGGCGATCCTGTGCTCAACGAACTCCTGCAGAAACTATACAATGCTGAAATGCAGTACGAAAAAATGAAAACCACTACTGCCGAAAACGACCCTGTGATGATTGCACTCGTGGATCAGATCAACAAGCTGCGCCCCAGCATTTTGGAAAACATTCGCAGCCAGCGTAAAAATCTCGAAGCCGGTCGTGGCGACATCTATGCTGCCAACAATCGCTATTCGTCCATGCTGCAAACGATACCGCAAAAGGAAAGACAATTGCTGGAGATCAGCCGGCAACAAGGCATAAAGAACGGCATCTACACCTTCCTGCTGCAAAAGCGTGAAGAAACTGCACTGGCTTATGCATCAGAAGTGGCAGACAGCCGGTTGGTGGACAGTGCTGAATCGTATGGCCCGGTCAGTCCCAAAGTGCCGTTAACCTATCTTATTTCTCTCGTTGCCGCGTTAGCGCTTGGCATCTTGTTCGTGTCGGCAAAAGAGGTTATTAACAGAAATGTATTATTCAGCTCCGAGATAGAAAAGCTGACAACAGCGCCCATATTAGGTGAAATTGCATTCGAGCCATCTAAAAAACAACTGGTGATTGGCGATGGTAAACGCACTTTCGTAGCCGAGCAGCTGCGTCAGTTGCGAACATCGCTTGGCTACCTGGGCATCAACCGCAGCAAAAAGAAAATCCTGGTCACCTCTACTATTTCAGGTGAAGGCAAGAGCTTCATATCCGCCAATCTGGGCGTCAGCCTTGCTCTTATGGGTAAAAAGGTAGCGCTGCTCGAGCTGGATTTGCGCAAGCCAAAATTGAGTGCCATGTTCGGTGTTGATCGCTCCGTTGGACTGACCAACTATTTCATTGGTGATAAGGAGCCTGAAGAGATCATCAGGAAGACCGGCTACAATGAAAATCTTTTTATAATTCCGTCGGGTCCTGTTCCACCGAATCCGTCGGAGTTGATCCTGAACGGCAAATTACAGGAGTTGTTTGCTTATCTCGAAAATCATTTCGATTACATCATTACCGATACATCACCCATCAGCCCTGTTACCGATGCGTACATCATTTCGCCCATGTGCGATGCTACGCTGTACATCGTTCGTCACGGTGTTACACCGCGCAGCTATGTAAAGCGGCTGGATGACCACCTGCGCACAAAGCCGCTGAACAATATGGCTATCGTTTTCAACGGGGTTAAAGGCCGGGGCTTTGGAAGATACGGCTACGGCTATGGCTATGGTAACGGTTACGGTTATGGGTATTTGGAAGATGGTAGCAAGAAACGAAAGAAGGCGAAGGTGAAAGGATGATGAAGGGTTGAGTTTAAAGCCTTCCTGCCGGAAGGCACGTTTAAAGTTTCCGGTTTCGTTCATGGTTGATAGATGCTGGTATAGCTCTTGGCGGAACCTCTGGAACATCTGTAACCTTTGAACCGTTGAAACAAAAAAGAACGTCATTGCTATCCGGACAGTACACAGCAAACTGTGAACAGGAATCAGTGGACGGTGTGATCCGTCAAAGTGAAGAGAGAACAACATACGAGGATAAGGTAGAAGGTAAATAAAAAAAACCTTAAACCGCAAACTCAAAACTTAAAAAGTCCATGTGACTGAGATGGGCGAAGCCCGCCATGACGTGAAGGATCAAACGATTGAAAATGACTCAAAACTTTTGAAGCCTCTGAACCCTTTGAAACTTCTGAAACCTTTGAAACCAACCCTAAACCTAAAACCTTAAATCCGAAACCGTTCACACTATGCCTAATCAATTACGATGGTACGCCATCTACTGCATGCCACGCTGGGAAAAGAAGATTGCAGAAACGCTTTCCCGCAAAAACATTATCAACTACTGTCCGCTGAACAAGGTACAGAAGCAGTGGAGCGACAGGAAAAAGGTTGTGGAAGAGCCGCTTTTCAAATCGTATGTATTTGTACGGCTTACGGCTGCACAACATCTGGCAGTTCGCCAGGTTAACGGCGTGCTGAATTTCGTTTACTGGCTGGGAAAGCCTGCTGTGATCCGCGATGCGGAAATAGAAACGATTCAGCGCTTCCTCAGCGATTACACCGATGTGCGTGTAGAAAAAACAGAAGTAGAGGTGGACGACCGAGTGCGCATTATCGGCGGACCTTTTATGGACTACGAAGGCGAAGTACTTGAAGTGAACAACAACTCCGTTAAAGTGCAGCTTCCGTCACTTGGATATGCGTTGGTAGCTAAAATGGAGAAAGGCAGCGTGCAACTGATATACAGAAACAACACAACAGTGCAATTAAGAGTTGCCGCCCGGTAATATGGAAGTATCAATCCCTAGCTTAAGACAAAGTAAAGATATTCGGGAGCGAAAGGCCGCCATTGGGAGCATTGTGTCCTTTGGATTGAAAATCGCAAGTGTGATTGTTTCTTTCTTTTCTATTCCGGTAGTTCTTGATTTTGTTAGCAAAGAGACGTTTGGTATCTGGCTGGTTATCTCTTCTTCCTTTGCGTTGGTAAACGTTCTTGATTTCGGCCTAGGAGACGGCTTGCGGAACAAATTTGCAGAAGCCAAGGCGAAAAATGATGTGGCTTTGCAAAAGCAGTACGTAAGCACCACTTATTTCACAAATTCCATTTTATCGTTTACAGTCGTTCTAGTCTTCTTTCTGGTCACTCAATTTTTTAGTTGGCACAAACTTTTTAACTTGCCTTTGTCATTTGAGCCGCAGCTTCGCGACGCAACCAGCATTGCCGTAGTATTTACATGCTTACAATTCTTTCTGCAGGCCATATTGAACCTCCTTAAAGGAGATCAAAGATTTGCGCATGCTTCAGTTATTGGATTCGTACTTAATTTATTTTCACTGTTATCTATAATAGCAGTCAAGTTGTTAGGTATTAAAGGGAATCTCGTAGTGTTGGTTGTCGCCTACTTCGCAGTCCCAAACGTCGTTTTATTGTTTATTTCAATTCATCTTTTTCTAAAAAGATATAGTCAAATCAAACCGGCTTTAAGATGTATCAGATCACGACATGTCAAAGAGTTGATGTCTTTGAGCAGTAAGTTTTTTATAATTAACGTATTGGGTATCGTCTCACTTCAGTTAATTAATCTACTGGTAATACGTGAGTTTTCTGCAACAGTTGTGACAGACTTTAATCTTATGTACCGGTATTACTTCCTGTTGATTGCCTTCAGTACTATATTATTTAATCCGTTATGGTCAGCATTCACAGAGGCGATTGTGAAAAAGGATAATGACTGGGTTCGAGCATGCTTGCGCAAGTGCCACCGCTATTCATTTCTCCTTGTTCTTTCCATCCCAATCTTCGTTTTGTTATCCAATAAATTTATCTCGTACTGGTCCGGACATCCGTTCCACGCAGCCTTAGCTGTGAATATACTTTTCGGACTATGGGCTGCCGTGGCTATTGTAACTGAACCTGTAAAAATGCTGATCAAAGGAGCGGGCGAACTGAATTCGTACGTGATAATTTCGCTGCTAGCTACTCTAATGCAGGCTGCAGTATCCGTAGCTCTGATTAAGTATTTTAATCTCAACGTAGCGGCTGTATTGATCGGGGTTTTGATTTGTCAGTTAAGTATTCTATATATTTTAAATGAAGAAAAAAACAAGATGCTGTCTTCGCTAGAACACCATTAAATCGTAACGTGAAATTCAGGATTACAATATTATTATTAGTACTGTATGTGTCAGCGTTTAAAGGGTTTCTCTTTGATGTTTTCTCTGTTGAAAAGCAGCTAACTTCCACAATATTATTAGCGGAGGACGTCCTAGTCACGGCCTTGGGCGTGTCGTTGCTTCGAAACACCCGAAGAAGGTATGTTTTTGCTTTCGTTTTTCTATTGCTAATATCGTTGATTAACTACTTAAATAACGATTCGGCTTCTTTAACTCAATACCTAAGTGGTCTCCGTGAATTAGCCAATTTTGTTTGCTTTTTCGTCATTTTTCATGCGGTATTTTGCTCGGAGTACAAAATTGTGTTTGAAAAGAATTTCAAACGGTTTGTGCTCATTTTTCTTTTTAGCCAAATACCAGTTTCAATTTATCAATATTTGTCCCATGGATCAACAGCCGGTGATTGGGTGGGCGGTACGCTGGGGACTGGCGGGTCTGGAGTATTAACGATTGCTCTTTTGTTAATGATAGTATATTTCATTTATCAAACAAATGACGTAAAGAAGCAGCTACTTTCCCTTCTCGCATTCTCGCCTTTTCTCATCCCAACTTTCCTGAACGAGACGAAGATTACATTTCTACTTGTTCCATTAATGATGGTTTGTTTGATACGCTTTAAAAACAAGTTTTTCCCGCTCGTGTTAACTTCCGTTGCAGTTGTTTTCGTTTTCATCTACGCTGACATTTATAATGAATTCAAAGGTGATTCCTATAATGCAGATTTTCAAGATGTGTACACCTCGGAGTTTCTTCAGGACTATTTGGCTGGGCAGGACTTGACGGTAGAAGATATCCCAAGATTAACGAAGCTAGGCGTAGGTACGCAGCTCTTGAGCGAAGATCAACGGCTGTTTTTTGGAGAAGATATTGCTGCATTCAAGGGCGGAAGTACGACAGACCTATCAGCTTTCGCAAGTAGTCATGAATGGTTAATCGTGGGTTCGAGACCCTTTTTATTTTATCTGTTAATCTCTGGAGGAATAGCACTCGTCTGTCTGATTTCATTCCTTGTGTTGAAGGAGCTTCTCGAAAAACCGAGCGGGGAAAATTTTTCATTTCCACCTCCTGCGAGGTTTCTTCTGTTATTGTTTGTGATACTGTTGTTTTATAATGATTCTCTACGAAGTAATTTTTTCCAGTTCGTTTTTATTTCAATGATTTTCTTTTCCAAGCAAACACCTGATGCAAAAACGTAAAAGGCGACTGTTGATCGTTACTACTTCTCAGTTTGGCTATCTTATAGACACTTACAAATATTGCCAATACTGCCAAAATGAATTCGAAATCACATACCTGTGCTGGGATTATGGCAAAACTAAATTGCATTTGAGTAACACAGATGTAATATATGTTAGCAGGAACGGGTCATTGCCTCAACGCAATTTCAGGTTGCTTCTCGCTGTTCACAGGGAGATAGCGAGAGGATACGATGTCGTATTCTGCCCTTATGTGCGAGGCATATCGTTGGTTAAACTTTTTAATATACATCAAAAATTTGTTTTTGATGTACGCACATTATCGGTGCAAACCAATCTTCTGAAACGAAGAATTTATAACCTTTTCCTCAACCTTGAAAGCCTGCCATTCAAATATGTGACGACTGTCAGCCAGGGAGTAGCGAATCAACTGTTTTTCAAGAAATCTGAGTTATTACCCTTAGGTGCAGATCCCATAATAAGACAAAAAGTACATACCGGGAAGTTTAACCTCCTGTACGTTGGAACTCTTCAAGGTCGTAATATAATCGAAGCTGTTAAGGGTTTTAAAAGCTACATTGATCACTATGAGAGAAGTGACCTTCACTTCATTATTGTAGGAGATTCTCCCGATGGTGAGCTTGAAGAAATCAACCGGTTTGTTCAACACAAAAAGTTACAAGATGTTGTCACTTTGACGGGAAGGATTAAACACCAGGAACTTGAAAAATTTTTCAATATTGCATCCATTGGTGTGAGTTTTATTCCGATGACAAAATGGTATCAGCACCAGCCGCCCACCAAAACATATGAGTACCTGCTTGCGGGTTTACCGGTACTTGCCACCCGAACGTTTGAAAATGCAAAAGTGATAAACGAAAGCAACGGCGTACTGATCTCTGATGATGCAAAGGGCTTTTTCCGTGGTCTGGAAACGATTATAAAAAATTTTGGCAATTATACCAACAAACCTCCCGAGTCCTATGATCGTTTTACGTGGGCTTACATTGCGCAAAACAATTTTCGAAATCTGATAGCGGACTAATCAGTTTATGCAGTTTAGGCACGTTTTATTTATTGGGCCCGACAACCGCAATCACCGTGGTGGAATTGGAGCTGTGTTGGAGACATATTCCAAAGCGGTTGGTAACATTAATTTCCTTGCAACAAATAGGCGTAAAACGTTTATCTACAACTTTTTCTTCTATGCTCTCTCTCTTATCAAGTTGGTGTTCAGATTAATCGTCGACAAAGAGGTCGAGATTTTACACCTTCACTCTGCGTCACGAGGAAGTTTCGTCAGAAAAAGCTTGATAGTTCTTTTTGGCAAACTGTTTGGCAGGAAGATAGTATTTCATCTCCATGGAGGAGAATTTCATATTTTCTTTGATAAGTGGTGTTTTCTTCGTCCTTACATTCGATTTATTCTTACTGTATCAGATTCAGTCATATGCTTAGCTCCAAACTGGAAGCAGTTCATTGAAAAGATTGCACCGAATTCCAAAGTTGTCATAATCAATAATCCCATAGAAGAAAAACCTTTTTCAAATTCCAGAAAATGTCCAAACACTACAGTATCTTTTTTGTTCTTAGGTCGTCTGGTGAAAAGCAAGGGAATATTTGATCTTCTGCATGCCATATCGAAAACCGAACTCAAAGAGCAAATCCATCTATACGTCGGTGGCGACGGTGATATTGATAAGTTCATGGCTCTGATAAATGAATTGTCACTTACCAATTATGTAACCTACTGCGGTTGGGCATCAGGGAAATTGAAACAGCAGTTGCTAAACGATGCAGATGTGTTTGTGCTGCCTTCATACAATGAGGGACTACCTATGTCTATTTTGGAAGCAATGGTTAATGGCTTACCTGTAATTAGCACACCAGTTGGAGGAATTCCTGAAATAGTAAAAAACGAGCAGAATGGGCTGTTAATAAATCCCGGCAATATAGATGAATTGGCAGATGGGATTACATGGATGGTTAAAAACTCGGAAGGAAGAACTAGAATGGGAGAGGAATCAAGGAATTTGGTCTCTGATTTTGATGTGCAAAAAGTTTTAGATAAACTGCGTCATCTGTACAGTGCAATATGAACTCAAAACTTTCAACGAGAGCCATAGCAACCATGAGATTACTTGATATGGCAAGAGGAACGTACCAAACAAAAATTTTGCGGGAGTACTTGCATAATCAATTTAGTGCAACTGCACAATCGATAGAAGAATATCAGCAGAAAAAATTACAGGAGATTACGCAATATCACTTTCATAACAATCCCGCCTATAGAAAACACCTTGAGAAATATAATATTCGAGACGTAGAGAAATTGCCTTTCTCAGATTTGCCAGTCCTTACAAAAAATTTTTTTAGAGAAAATCCAGATCATTCAATCTCTAAAAATATTCATATTACAAAATACTCTGGAGGTTCTACAGGTGTTCCCTTGCAGGTAAATTTAAGTAAACAGTCCTTCAGCAATTTTTGGCCAGCCCTTTGGCGAGCTTTCGAAGCAAACGATATTTATCCCGGGGACAAAATGGTGATGATTGCTGGTCCATCACTCTTTAATAAAAGAACGTTTAAAAGAAAGGTATTTGACCTTATCAACAACTTTCAAGTCTTCTCTGCTTTTGATTTAAATGACAAAGTATTTCGGAACATATATGATTATATTAAAACCAAAAATGTCAAAGGAATTTATGGGTATACTAGCTCAATCCTGTCGTTCTTAAACTACTTAGAACAATCCAACCTGAGGGTCAATTTGCAAGCGATATTTACAACCTCGGAAACGTTCATTCCGCGGGTCAGAGCGTTGGCAAAGGAATATTGCAATTGCGACGTTATCGATACCTATGGAGCTAACGATGGTGGGGTTTTCGGTTTTGAATGCCAACATCACAGCGGATACCATTTGAATTATGAGAGATGCTTCGTCGAAATCATAGATCATAAAATCATCTGCACTGATCTATTAAATACTGCCACACCTTTCATTAGATATGAGGTTGGAGATTGCACGAACAGCTCAGAAGTGATAAAAGATCGCTGTTCATGTGGCAGGAGTCTATTTAGGATCGAGAATGTAAGTGGCAGAATCAATGATTATATAATCGACTCTGACGGAATGGCAATTCACTCAGAATTTTTCAGTCACCTTTTTTCTAACGACTCTTTAATTAAACAATATCAAGTTAGATCTACGTCTTCAGAACTCGTTATAAATCTGCTTTCCGACTCTTCGACACAAGCTGTTTTGCTCAATAAATACGTTCCGCTTTTGGCAAAAAAAATCAAAAAGAAACATCGGATTGTTTTCAATGAGGCGATCGTGGTACTTCCAAATATGAAAACGCCGATACTAGTTAAAAACTAATAGATTGAACATGAAAATTTTAGCTGTTGCCTCAAAGGACATTATGTACATTTCAACAGAACCCACTCTGAAGCAAACCGTAGAGACAACACAGTTTTATAGTGTCGCAGATGGGAATCGATGGAATAAGTTTCAACTGGTTAAATGCATTTTCCAGATATTAAGAAGGGTCATTTCGTACCAACCGCAGGTCATAATAACTACTGGATCTGCTCCTGGTCTGATGGCAATAATAGTTGGCTTCTGTTGTGGTAAAAAAACTATTTGGATCGACAGTGTTGCTAACATCGAAAAGGTCTCTACTAGCGGAAGAATTGAAAGCAAGATAGCAACAAAAACTTTTACTCAGTGGCCGCATCTGGCATCCGCCTCTTTCTTGTACAAGGGAAATGTATTCAAATGATCTTTGTTACCATTGGCTTTCACGAGAAACCAAAGCGAAATTGCCTCCAATGCTGATGCTTTCATTTTACCTTCTTATAATGAAGGTCTACCAGTAGCGATACTTGAAGCAATGAGTTATGATTTACCAATAATTTCTACAAATGTTGGCGGAATTCCGGAAATCGTGTCCGATGAAATAAACGGTTTTTTGATAACTCCAGGCGATAGGAACGCTTTGTCAGTACTACTCAATAGATTTATTTACAACCCGAAAATGTTGGAGAATATGGCCGGCGAATCGGCTAAAATTGTTTCGAGGTACTTTCCAGAAGCTGTTATTCCTAGACTGGAAACTGTGTACTTAAGTCTACTATAGAGATGAGGTTTTTGCGAAAAATTCTATACATGCAGTGGGCAGAACCTTGGATGCTGTATGCATTGACCACTTATCTATTTGAAGATACCAAACATGTAAATTCCCATTTTGGTTAACTGTGAAAATTTGGATCGATTTTATCAACTCGCCTCAGGTGAGTTTCTTCGACGTTTTAATTGAGCGATTAACAGTGGAGAGGCATTCGTTTGTACTCACATGCAGGGACTCCTCCAACACGGTAGCACTCCTTAGAAATAAAGGATTCAATTTTCATATTGTTGGTGACAAGGCCGAAAGAGGCACTATCAAGAAAGGTTTGGTATTTCCCCGACGAGTAGCGGCTTTGTACAAATATTTGAAAGGAAAAAAGATTGATGTTGCAATCGGACAAAGCAGTTTTTATTTACCTATAACTGCGAAATTGTTGGGTATTCCGTCTATTTATACGAATGACAATGAGCACGCTGCAGGCAATGTTCCGGGATTTCTTTTTGCGACCGAAATATTGCTTCCCGAAAACCTGGATCTGAGAAAAGCGATAAGAAGAGGAGC
This sequence comes from Bacteroidota bacterium, assembly GCA_023436425.1. Taxonomy (GTDB): domain Bacteria; phylum Bacteroidota; class Bacteroidia; order Chitinophagales; family Chitinophagaceae; genus Flavisolibacter. The sequence goes on from JAEZJD010000139.1 coordinate 11,682, forward strand.
ATCGCGGAAAAAGATTACAAAGTATCCCGGCATCAAAGAGGGAGTATACTTATGGCAAAAAGGCGACGAGATCAGAAAGCTGCGCCGTGAAGGAGAAGCCTCCACCATCTATTTCAGACCGGAGCCACTGACTGCGCAGTACTATTCTGGCAACACAAACTTCCTCGACAACGTTTTGATTAAATTAAAGGAGCAGTATCCAATAACGATCTTATCCCGCCAAAAAGAACAAATTGATTATTTCAGCAACAGCAAGTTTGATGGGATCAAAGTTCCAGTTGATCCAATGCCGTTTAACGCGGTAGCATCAACCGCAAGACTGTTTATTGGTGCAGGGGGATCTATGACACGGGAAATGGCGATAATGGGAATACCAACAATTTCTGTGTATCAGGACAAACTTCTTGATGTGGACAAATTTTTACTGGAACAAAATCTTATGGTTCATAACCCGAGCTTAACAGCTACAGACGTTGAATTTATGCTTTCTAAGCAGATAAATAGTTCTGAGACTGCAACGCTAATAGACAAAGGTCGACAAGCTTGTGAACTATTCTACTCTAAAATAATATGCTATCAAAGATGATTAAAGTTGGATTGATTGGTGCCGGGAAAATGGGCATATCTCACTTATCAATTTTGGGTGCTCACGCCGATGTTGAAGTGGCAGGAGTAGCCGACAGTTCCAGGATCGTGCTGGATGTTTTGAAGAAATTCTCAAAGTTCCCATGTTTTGATGACTACACGCAGATGATGAAGCATACTGATTTGGACGCAGTGTTTGTGGCAGTGCCGACCAAATATCATGCTTCAATGATCAGAACACTCCTTGAGCAGAATAAACACGTTTTTGCAGAAAAGCCGTTTTGCCTGTCCGCCGAAGAAGGAAAAGGACTGGTTCAACTGGCGAAAGAAAAGAACCTTGTAAATCAGGTGGGATATCACAATAAATTTCTTGGAACTTTCAATGAAGTGAAAAGACTGATTGACTCCGGGTATTTGGGTGACATACTACACTTCACAGGGGAATCCTACGGACCAGTTGTGACACGGAAGAAAGGCGATAGTTGGAGGTCGAAACCCATGGAGGGCGGTGGTTGCCTCATGGACTATGCATCCCACGTAATTGATCTAATCAATTTCATATTGGGTCCGATAACGAAAGTAACGGGAGCCATTACAAAATCATTTTATTCGAAAGATGTAGAAGATGCAGTTTACTCTTTACTGCAACTGACCAACGGAGTTTCAGGAGTTCTTCAGGTTAATTGGAGTGACGAAACTTTCAGAAAGATGACTACTTCCATTACCATTTTAGGTACTAAGGGAAAAATCATGTGTGATGCCAATGAGCTGAAAGTATATTTCAAGTCTGAACAATGCCCAACCGGATATACAAAAGGATGGAACGTGAAATATCTCACCGACATGACCCCACCCGTAAATTTTTATTTGCGCGGCGAAGAGTATTCTTCACAGGTAGACTACTTCATTAAAGCCGTTGAACGGAAGGTTCCTAATAATATCAACACGTTCGAATCTGCATGGCTTACCGACAATGTTATTTCTATGATCAGAAAATCTGCGTCTAAATAAAATGGAACGAATATTATTTGGCGATAATCAATTTTTTGCGGTCAATCATATCTCTGATGAAAAGTCGAGGGCTCAAGCTATAAAGTTCAAAGATGATAACGCTATCATCAAAACGCTTGATGATGCAAGATCTCTTGGGCTGAATACATTCATGTGTACTACACACGACAGGATTGCTCACATATGTGACCACATCAGGCAGAAGCCGGAGAAGTATAAAGGTTATAAAATCTTTCCTTGCATGCCGTATGCGCACAAGTATGCAAATGCAGTTACAGAACTTGGCGTAGTAGGAACCCTTAAGGAGTATGTGCCGGGTAATTTCTTCGGATCCATGTTTAAAGGCGGAATGGCTGTCTTATCAAAGGATTACTTGTCAATTATGGAATTGCTGATTGATTCTGAAATGAAGATGTTTAAAGGAATTGACACTCCGGTAATATTCTTGCAGAATGTAATCACTGATCTGTTGTTAGGATTGGGAATGAAAGATATTTTTCGTGCCTTCAGTGATCATGTCAAGAAAAAGTACCGAGCGGAGGCTGGCTTTATTACAATGAATATGCCCATGCTTTATCATGTTCTAGAAGAGGTAGAAATTGAAAATCCAATTATTTGCACATCAATAAACAAGGTGGGATTCAGAATGTCAGGAAACAAGGAACAATACGTGGATATATTGCATAATGGGAAAGCCCGCATAATTGCAATGCAAATCTTCGCAGGCGGTGCAATTAGACCTAAAGAGGCAGTAGAATATGTTTGCAGTTTGCCTAACATTCAATCGATTTTATTTGGCGCATCATCTAGGCAGAATATAGCAGAGACCGTCAGTTTCATCAGGCAATTCGACGAACAATACAACTTCAGACCAACCGTATGAAAGTTACCATCGTGGCGGGTGCACGGCCAAATTTTATGAAGATTGCACCTATAATCAAACAATTTGACGCAGCTAAAAAACAGGGCAGTAATATCAGTTACCGCCTGGTGCATACAGGGCAGCATTACGACAAAAAAATGAGTGCCGATTTCTTCGACGAGCTGCAAATTCCATATCCCGATGTCAATTTAGAATGTGGGGGCGGAACGCAGGCTGAACAAACTGCATCTATCATGGTGCGTTTTGAAAAAGAGTTGGGGGCAAATAAACCTGATGTTGTGATAGTTGTGGGAGACGTTACATCCACGATGGCGTGTACAATTACAGCCAAAAAATTGTGTGTTGATGTGGCGCACGTCGAAGGGGGAATACGGTCGGGTGACATGACTATGCCCGAAGAGATCAACCGAATAGTGACTGACTCGATATGTGATCACTTCTTCACGACTTCTGAATGCGCCAATGAACTTCTCAAGAGAACTGGAGTTGATGCTCAACGGATACATTTCGTTGGCAATACGATGATCGATTCGCTGTATAACAACATTGAGAGATTGGTTGCGCCTGCCGTTTGGAATGAACAAAAACTCTCTGCAAAAAATTATTTCCTTGTCACGCTGCACCGCCCATCGAATGTGGATGAGCCTCAGCAACTCGCAAGCTTGATAGAAGCTATTTTGAATAGTACAGGCAATTTACCCGTGATTTTTCCTGTACACCCAAGAACGATGAAAAATCTTACGAAAGTAGACGTGGCTGCTGGAAGACTGATTTGTACGGAACCCATGTCATACCTGCAATTTATTTACCTGGTGAAACACGCAAAAGCAGTTATAACTGATTCAGGGGGAATTACGGAAGAAGCAACTGTTTTGGATGTACCATGCATGACATTGCGAAACAGTACTGAAAGACCGGAAACGGTGACGATGGGCAGCAACGAACTAGTTGGCACAGATGCTGACAAACTGAAGCCTTACCTCAAGAAGGTGATGAGCAATAATTGGAAGTCCGGAACAGTACCTCCCTTGTGGGATGGCAGGACTTCGGAAAGAATTGTTGCAAAACTTCTCACGATTTATAATTAATAATGAACGCACGATTTCTCAAATTGCTGCAAACCGCATTGGCAGCAATGGACATCATTTCGCTGAACATAGCAGTGGTGCAGTGCCGCATCTTATTTGGCGACCGCATTCCCGACAACTTTAAAGACCACTATGTGCAGTTGTGGGCAGTTGCCAATGCAGCGTGGATCATTATCACTGTTGTCGGCAGCCTTTACAAGGAACAATACATTAAAAGTTTTGAGGTGTTCTCGCGGCGTACGATGCACGTGTTTGCATACTTCATGGCGGTAATGATGGTGTATCTTTTTTTTACCCGGCAGCTGGAGATCTCCCGGTGGTTTCTTGTAGGCAGCTTCGCCAGCATTGGGCTTTTCCTGCTTATGAACCGCTTCTGCTACCTCGCGGTGTACCAGTATGCGCGGCGCAAACGTTACCTCGTGAAGCGCATCCTGATTCTTGGTTATAATGAAACGGGCAAGCGCCTCGCCAACTACCTTGAAGAAGAAATGATTGACGTGGAGATCGTAGGGTTCTGCGAAGAACAGGACAACATTCATGAACTGTCGCATTATCCCATACTCGGCAACATTGGTGAAACTTTACTGGTATCGGAACAGCACCACGTTAATGAAATCTACTCCACAATTGCTCCTGAACATGATCTCGGCATTTACCACCTGATGCGGGAAGCAGACAATGCCTGTATCGGCTTTAAGCTTGTTCCCGACCTAAGCTTCTTCATTCAGCGAAATGTGCACATAGATTATTTAAAAGACATGCCGATGTTGTCGGTGCGCAAGGAACCGCTGCACGATGTAGGCAACCGTGCACGCAAGCGTGCCATGGATATATTCATCAGCTTTCTGGTGATCGTGCTGCTTCTTTCCTGGTTGGTGCCGCTGATTGCCTTACTAATTGTAATGGAGTCTAAAGGCCCGTATTTTTCAAACAGGCACGGACGGGAAGAAACCGGAAAGTTTTTCAGTGCTACAAATTTCGAAGCATGAGAATGAGCGATGACTGCCACACCAGGCAGGCAACGCGGAATGACAGCCGGCTTACAAAGATTGGAAAGTTTTTGCGCAAGAGCAACCTGGATGAATTCCCCCAATTCTGGAATGTGCTGATGGGAGATATGAGCCTTGTAGGACCGCGGCCGCACATGCTGAAACATACAGATGATTACTCGGCTTTGATTGATGGGTACATGGTGCGCCAGTTTCTGAAACCGGGCATTACGGGTTGGGCACAGATCAACGGCTATCGTGGCGAAACGAAAACTGTGGATCAGATGAAGGCGAGGGTAGAGCATGACGTGTGGTATATGGAGAACTGGAGCCTTTTTCTTGACCTGAAAATCATGTTTCTCACTTTCTGGAATATGGTGAAGGGTGAGAAGAATGCGTTTTGAGGTTTTGATTTTCGCTCTTCTAAAAATCAAAAAATGAATTATGCACTAAGGGCCGACACCATCAGAGTTAATGGTACTTACAAGTTTTCGTATTTACTTAAAGGTTTTTTGTTCACTCGAACGTTCCGCCCAATAATTACTTTGAGATTATGTCAGAGCTCAGGCGGTCGACGATTGTACTTGCCTGTTCACTTGATTTGTCGAATGCTTCACAGGTATGCTTGTAGCAAAGCGGGAATTGATTTGAGTTGGAAGACTTCGATAGGCTACGGTTTCATATTAACCCATGGTTGGGGAACCGTCATATCTCCACACGCAAATATTGGAAATAACGTCACAATTTTCAATGGGGCTCTAATTGGAGCGCATATTAAAACCATTGAAGGCAAACAAGTCATTAAAAGTCCCAAAATAGAAGATCAGGTTTGGATAGGCGCCAACGCAGTCGTTGTTGGAGACGTTGTGGTCGGAAAAGGTAGTAGGATTTTGGCGGGTTCGTTTGTTGCCGAATCCATTCCGCCGGGATCAGTAGTGAAGGGAAATCCTTCGAAAATAATTAGAGGAAATTGTACTGCTGATTGCTTTAACAGGGTTGATGAAAAAGCCTTACGTTGAAGTTTTCGCTATGATCTTTAAAATGTAAATATCCAGGCGGCAAGCTGCTCGAACTACAACGCAAACCACAAATTAAAAACCATCAACTTTAACTGTTTCCCTGTGAAGACTTTCATTTTCTTGATTGCTGTTTCGCTATCTGTAGCAACAACTGCCCAAACACCTTTTGAGCAGAAGCTGCTCAACCAATTGAATGCAGCGCAGCCGGGCAAAACAGACCCGTTTAAGTATACACTTTACCCGAACGATGCACAACAGGGCATGTTCATTCCATCGGGGTTCGGTGGCTATGGCGCTGCGATTTACGCGGGAGTGGGTGCCGTTTACCCCGAGCTTTACAGAAACAACAAACTGGACGCAATTGCAACGGTCGGAGTGGCATTTGGCAATCCTGAAAAGTTCGCAAACATATCGGCGGGCGTGAACATGACAAGTCCAAAACATCTTCGAAATTTCTCAGGCAACTTTCAGGTCAGTAGGGTGATAGCGAACATCGGCAGCGTAAGTGCAGGGGTGATGCAGGCCTTTGCTGATCCGGAAGTGAGCGATGCACCCGATCCTGATTTTTATATCGCCTTCAGCCGGGCGGCACTGCCTTCAAAAACCACCGGAATGTCCCGGCTCACCTACACCATCGGTTATGGCACGGACAGATATCGTATCAACAGTCCGCGGGATACCGCTGCCGGTAAAAGTCTATATGGTACAGGCGTGTTTGCCGGCGTATCGTATGAGATCCTGCCTCGTGTAAACGGCATTGTTGAATGGAGAGGGGTGAACCTTGGCATCGCATTAGGCACGAGACCATTTAAAAGATATCCGTTCTCGGTAGGTTTTGGCGTCGCCAATCTTACCCGCTTTGCAGGCGACAGAATCAATTTTGCATGTACTATGGGATATGGAATATCCCTTCAACGTTATAAATACTAATTATGAGAAAAGCCGTAATGGCGATTGCGATCGTCGCACTGGCAGGCATCAGCCTTGATGCATCTGCACAAAGCAACAAGAGTAGCAAATCGGATAAGAATGTGCCTGCGCCACCGTCAGGGACCCAGCCAAATCCTGGTTCAGGACCGGCAAAGCCACCAAAGCCCCCACGGTCAGAAGTGGCTAAAACCGAAGCTGCAACCGAGGCTACACCGGCGATAGGTGCACAGGCAGGACCCCGCACGGTGGCTTGGCCTGCTCCACCGGCAGCTCCCAAACGTAAGGCAAAGAAGCACTAAACGAATTGCCGGTCTTTGAGGCCGGGGAGTTTACTGCATTTTTCCGGCTGATGCTTAAAAGGCATTACGGCCAAGGCTTGCTATGTCCATATCGCTTCACGCAAATATTTCTTTGAACGATTAATTCTCCATGAAGAACTTTATCATCATTGCCGTTCTGATTGCCTTGAAGGCACCGGCGCAGCCGCCGGCACAAACATATACCATTGAACAAACGCTGAACACCACAACGGTTATACAATCGAAAATACCCATTGAAACATTTTCGTTCCTGACGGTAACACAGGAAATACGTTTACAAAAAGCGCCTGATGGATTTGCTGCAGACATACGCACTTTGCACATGCGCGACAGCGTGTATGCCAATGGAGAAACTGCGGTGTATACCTCGCAGCAGCCGCCACAGTCGCTCGGCAGCCGGGCCCTTGCGGCGCAAATGAGTGCAGTGCTAAAAGTGTCCACTAATGCGCATGGTGTGGTGCAATCGGCTACAGCAGAAACGAGCGACAATATAACTATGATGTTGGGATTAATCTTCAATTCGCCGGTTGCAGGATCTGTGTTCCTCTATCCTCAGGTGAGCAGCAGGAAAAAATGGAAAGAAAACATCAACGTGGAAGGCGTATTGACGAAGGGTGAGTATGAAGTTTCCGGACGTGGCGATCGGCTCTCGGTGCGGTACACGACATCCACTGAAGCAAATGAATGGGCGACAACCACAAATGGTTTGGCTATTGTGGACAAAACAACCGGCATCATATTGTCCCGGGAGGAAAAGTCGGTCACCTCTGCTTACAAAGAGATCAACGGCCATCTGCTGCCGGTCCAGATTTGGAAGGAGAAGATTGAAAAGACGAAAGGGATTGAAATTGCGAAACCCGTTAACGACACACTTTGAAACACCTTTCAATCCTCATCGCAATAGTGATAACGATTTTCTTTTGCAGCTGGCCCGGTTTCAGTGCAGAAGCTTTGTTTCATCTGAAGTATCGCGTCTGGATTGACGTCGCTTTTCATGGCAGCTACTTTTTTGTGTTGTCGGTTTTGCTGGTGCGCAAATTTCCTAACGGCAAACACTTTTTGTTGATAATGTTAGCCACTGCGGCTTGCCTGGAGTTTGTTCAATTATTAGTACCCGGTCGAACCTTTACACTTGTTGATTTGACAAGTAATGTTTCCGGGGTGGTTCTTGGATGGGTGACAGGAAAAATTGCAAATACTGGAAATCCACGTCCACTATGGAACGTGGGTCGGAATGCGTAAACAAATTAAAAGAGAAATCAGGTGGAAAGGTACGAACATTGTTTAGCCATCACATTTCACATGTAAAATGATAATCTAATTAAAATCGGTTAGCTAGACTCGGACGTTTAGCTATTGGTGTATCCGACCCCTGTTTCTACAGGGGTTTCTTTTTTTATGCCAAAGTAAATTACATCATTTGTAGGAATTTAGAAAACAGCGTTCCCGCCGCTTTCTCGTTTTGAGCAGGATTTTTATTGGATGGAAATTAATAATCCCGGCATCCATTAGTACCCTTCTGACGCGAATCATGTTATAGCTGCTCCTTTACCATTAAGTTTGAACGCTTTTATCTGCATTGAAGCATTTGACTGTCTTAATGAAAAAGTTTCTAACCTGTTGCAATGTTGTCTTGCTCCTGCTGCTATTCGCTACAACCTCTTTTTCTCAGCTTTGCAACGGCAGCCTTGGCGACCCGATTGTGAATATTGACTTTGGATCCGGAGCTAATCAGGGGCAGCCCCTGGCTGCAGGTGTCACCAACTATTCTTTCTATTCTTCCTGTCCTAATGACGGATTGTACACGATCGCGAATTCGTCTCCCGATTGTTTCAGCAACAGCTGGCACCTATTAAAGGAAGATCATACGCCCAATGATGTGAACGGCTATATGATGATCGTAAATGCGTCGTACTCTCCCGGCGATTTCTTTGTGCAAACGGTTTCGGGTTTATGCGGCGGAACGACCTACGAATTCGCAAGCTGGATATTAAACATCGAAAAAGCCAGTGCATGTGGTGCAAACCCGATAAAGCCGAATGTCACGTTCCAGATACAAACAACGGCGGGTACCGTGCTGATGACACACAACACGGGAGACATCCCTTCTACTAACACTGCAGAATGGAAACAATATGGGCGGTACTTTACCACGCCACCTAATGTTACTTCAGTTGTCATTCGCATGTTCAACAATGCGCCGGGCGGATGCGGGAATGACCTGGTGCTGGACGACATCACCTTTCGACCGTGCGGGGCTACCGTTTCTGCACTCATTGATAATGGTTCTGCGGTGGCCAATGTATGCAGCGGCGATCCGAAAGTGTTCACTTTTAGTCCGACGGTGAGCGGTGGAAATAATCTCGCTTACCAATGGCAGGTGAGCACTGATAATGGTAGCAGCTGGAACGACATTGCCGGTGCAACAAGCCTTAGTTATGTACGCAATCCAACAGCGCCGGGCAACTATCTGTATCGCATAGCTGTAGCGGAAGCAAGTAATATTTCGTCTGCAAAATGCCGCGTGGTGTCGAACAGCATTACTGTTGTTGTGCATGATATACCCAATGTGAAGCTAACGTCAAACAATCCGGCGTGCGCCGGCGATACGCTCAAGTTAAATGCGGCAGCCGGTGGAGCTTATGCCTGGACCGGACCTGCGGGTTTCAACAGCACACTTCAAACGCCAGCCGTTAATGCAATAACGACAAGCAACAACGGAACTTATTGCCTGACATTTACGTCAGCTGCAGGGTGTACCAACAGCGATTGTATAACAGTGGCTGTGATTGAGCGTCCGGCTGCCAATGCCGGACCTGATGTATCGGTGTGTGAAGGAGCTTCGATTATATTGCAAGGCAGCGGCACAGCAACGACCTATTCGTGGGCACCTTCAGCCGGACTGTCGAGTGCAACCGTACTAACGCCAAATGCCAGTCCTGCTGATACTTCGACTTATGTTCTTACTGCGACCAGCGGAAGCTGCCGCACCAGCGACACCGTGCGGGTTTTTGTGTGGAAGAAGCCCACTGCAGATGCGGGCAAAGATCAGCAGGTGATGCAGGGAAGCAGTATTCAACTAGACGGTGCTATCAATGGCACTGATGTGACGTATTCATGGACACCAAATTACAGAATGGCGTCTGCGTCTACGCTGAATCCGGTTGTTTCGCCCGATACGGATACAACTTACAAATTAAGCGTTGTTTCCACTCATGGTTGCGGCACAGCGGTAGATGACGTTTTTGTGCGGGTGTACAAAAAGATCACTGTTCCCAATGCGTTTTCTCCAAACGGGGATGGCATCAATGATACGTGGAGTATTGCGATGTTAAACACGTACGCAAATGCGGACGTAGTTGTTTTCAACCGATACGGTCAAACAGTTTTTCACAGTAATGGCTATGCGCAGGAATGGAATGGCACGTTCCACGGGCGACCACTTCCGGTGGGCACTTACTACTACGCGATTGATACAAAAAGCGTATTTGGAAAATTTTCGGGCTGGGTAATGATCTTACGATGAAAGTTGTGTTTGCTATATCAACCCTGTTGTTTTGTATTCATCTGCATGCGCAGCAAAAGCCGCATTATACCCAATACATTTTGAACCAATACATCATCAACCCTGCGCTTACGGGTATTGAGAATTATACGGACATTAAAGTCAGTCACCGCAGACAGTGGACGGGGCTGGACGGTGCTCCTGTCACGTCTTATTTCACCGTTCATGCACCTATTGGCAAGCAGGATTATCGCACGACAGCAACATCGTTTGCAGTGCCCGGAGAAAATCCAAGAGGTAATGCGTATTGGCAGAACTATACTGCGGCGGAAGCGCACCACGGCGTAGGCTTTCAATTGGTAAGCGATGTAGCAGGAGCCATGAGCAACCTATCTGCAAAGGTGACGTATGCCTATCATTTAGGATTGGGAGCACGAACTAATTTATCGGGGGGTTTTGGTGCGGGCATTAACCGTATTGCTTTGGATGCTTCGAAACTCAACTTTGCCAACGCGAGTGTCGATCCGGTGGTGTACACAAGCGATCGAATCAACCGATCGAACTTTGACCTTGTTGGGGGACTTTATTTCTACTCAGCAGATTATTTCCTTGGGCTTTCAGCACAGCAGATCGTTCCTTCCAAAATTGATTTTTCTGATAATACTTTGGCGGTGCAAAACGGAACGACCGTACCGCATGTTTTTGTTTCATCGGGCTACCGTTTCCTGCTAAGTGAAGATGTGAATGTGATTCCCTCAGTCATGATCAAATATATTCAGCCGCTGCCGCTGCAGGTGGAAACAAATGTGAAGTTCCAGTTCAGAGACCTGCTTTGGGCAGGGGGCAGCTACAGGCATAGAGATGCAGTGGCAGGAATGGTAGGCGTAAATCTCTCTAATTTTATTAATGTTGGCTACTCGTACGATCACCCGATATCTGCCATCAATCATTTCAGCAAAGGCTCGCATGAATTGTTGCTCGGGTTTATTTTGGGTAACCACTACAGCGACACCTGCCCACGGAATGTTTGGTGATGGTAGAAGTTCCACGTCGGTGAAAAAGAAAAAACCCACTGTAGAAACAGCGGGCGCTAACGATTGCTTGCTATATGAAAAGATTTTCTGCTTTTGTGTTTGTTGAACAAAACTACCAAAGCTGTATGTTTACTGCGAAGTCATTTTCACGGAAAACGCAATCTCTAAACGGATTTAGCGTTTTATAAGTGATTGATAATAATTTGTTTAAGTAGCCTGTTTTGAAAATGTCCAAACGCCCTGCAGACATACTGTTTCAGTTGATCCACTCTCTTGAAAAGGCTGAAAAACGACACTTTAAGCTTTACATCAAAAGAAGTTCCTCCAAAGGCGACCTCAAAATTGTGCAGTTGTTTGATGCTATTGACAAGCTGCCCGAGTATGATGAGAAAGCTCTCCTTAAGAAACTGCCACGGTTTACCAAGGAGCAGCTTTCGAGTTTGAAATCACACTTATACAAGCAAATTCTGGCAAGTCTCCGGCTTCTGAAAAGTGCAGACAGTATTGACCTGCAGCTGAACGAACAATTTGATTATGCGCACATCCTTTACAAAAAGGGATTGTTTCTGCAGAGCCTGCGGATTATTGAAAAAGCAAAGGACACGGCAAAAGCAAATCAAAAAATTAATGTTCTTGCACAATTTCTTGCTCTTGAAAAAAGGATTGAATCACTTCATATTACGCGAAGCATTGGCAACAAAGCAGAAGTGTTATCTGCAGAATCGGTTGAAGTGAGCACGCACATCGATGCTGTTACGAGGCTATCGAACTTAGCGCTTATCCTTTACAGTTGGTACATTAAGCACGGGCACGTGCGAAACAAAGACGATGAAGCCAGTATCAAAAACTTCATGCGGGATCATTTACCACATGATGCGTGGCAACAAACCGGTTTTTACGAGCGGTTGTATTTGTACCAAAGTTTTGCCTGGTATGCTTTCATCCGGCAGGACTTTCTAATGTATTACCGCTATGCTCAAAAGTGGGTCAACCTGTTCGATGAGCAGCCGTCGATGAAGCGGGTGGAAACGGGACATTTTATAAAAGGAGTGCACAACCTGATGGGTGCACATTTCACCCTTCGTGATCACAAGAAGTTCTCCGAAACGCTCAGCCGCTTCGAACAGTTTGCAAAAACAACACGTGTTCAGGAAAATGACAACTTCAGAGTGCAGTGCTTTCTTTACATCACGCAGGGGAAGATCAATCAGCATTTCATGAAGGGAAGCTTCTCGCAGGGGCTGTCGCTTGTGCCGGACATACAGCGAAAGCTTTCTGAGTATATACTTTTGATTGATCAGCACCGCGTGATGGTGATGCATTACAAAATCGCAGCCCTGTATTTTGGTGCGGGAGATTACAGCACAAGCATAGATTACCTTCAAAAAATCATCAACGAAACTGCGGATCTCCGATATGATCTCCAGTGTTATGCAAGACTGCTCCATTTATTGGCGCATTACGAGTTGGGTAACCTGGAACTGATGGAGTACCTCGGACAGTCGGTGTACAATTTCATGAGAAAAATGAAGAACCTCACTTACGTCGAAGAAGAGATGTTGAAATTCCTGAGACGATCTTCCTACATGTCCTCTCAAAGGACGAACGTGGAACTCAAAAAGTTTGTAGAAAGGATCAGCAGTTTCGAAAAGGACCGTTTTCAAACACGGGTCTTTGTTTACATGGATATCATTTCGTGGGGAAAAGCAAAACTGTCCGGCAAACGTTTCAGTGAAGTGCTTCAGGAAAAATATAAAACGGACAAGAGGAAAAAGCACGTTGCTGCCTAATTCGGCTTTGAGGGTCAATGTTTTCCATAGTTGATGCACCGCTTTCGAGCCCCTAAACTTTCACAGCTATTTATTGTTTACCACAACGTTTTAGTGTACGTTTGATGACCTAATCACTCTAAACCATGAGTACCAGAAAGAAAAATTCTAATGGTGCAGCTAATGCGCCTATCCCAACCGTTGTACCCGATGTAGCGCTCACAGAAGTCCCCGTCAAAGCCTCAAACGGTAATACCAAGATAAAAAGAGTGAAACCGGATGATCCATTTTCAGAATTAGATCATTCAGCATTGCTGCGTGTATTGATAGACGTGAGAAATGGAAATTTCACCGCCAGGATGCCGATGGACAAAGCAGGCATTACCGGTAAGATCTGCGATACGCTGAATGAGATCATTTTACTCAATGAAACATTGGTTCTGGAGTTAACGGAAGCAAGGAAAATTATCGGGAAAGAAGGTAAGCTCAATCACAGGGTGGAAATGCCGCGTCTTGCCCGGGGCTCATGGAGTACGGGTGCCGAGGCTATCAATAGTCTCATTTCGGATCTGGTACATCCCGCTATCGAAATTGCGAATGTGATCGGTTCTGTGGCAAAGGGAAACCTGTCGGAAGAAATGCCGTTGCAAATTGGCGAACACAAACTGCAGGGAGAGTTTGCCCGGATTGCCACGGAGGTAAACGACATGGTGGATCAGCTTCGCGACTTTGCATCGGAGGTAACACGTGTGGCACGAGAGGTTGGAAGTGACGGTAAGCTTGGAGGACAAGCCCGCGTAAAGGGGGTTGCAGGTGTATGGAAAGATTTGACGGATTCTGTGAACCTGATGGCAGGAAATCTTACCGCCCAGGTAAGAAACATTGCGGAGGTAACAACTGCCGTTGCCACGGGGGATCTTTCGAAAAAAATTACGGTGGATGTGCAGGGTGAAATCCTTGAACTAAAGAATACCATCAATACGATGGTGGACCAGCTCAATTCTTTCTCCTCCGAGGTGACCCGTGTGGCCCGTGAAGTAGGTTCGGAAGGAAAACTTGGCGGGCAGGCAGAAGTGCAAGGTGTTTCCGGAACGTGGAAGGACCTCACTGATTCCGTGAACCAGATGGCGTCAAACCTTACAGGTCAGGTTCGGAACATCGCGGAGGTGACAACAGCTGTTGCCCGAGGTGACCTCTCCAGAAAAATTACGGTGGATGTAAAAGGAGAAATTCTTGAACTTAAAAATACCATCAACACGATGGTGGACCAGTTGAATTCATTCTCCGCTGAGGTAACCCGTGTGGCCCGCGAAGTTGGCTCTGAAGGTAAGCTTGGCGGACAGGCGACGGTAAAAGGTGTTGGTGGTGTGTGGAAGGATTTGACTGAATCTGTGAACCAGATGGCATCGAACCTTACCGCGCAGGTGCGCAACATTGCGGAGGTAACAACTGCTGTTGCAAACGGTGACCTTTCCAAGAAAATTACCGTGGATGTTCAGGGAGAAATTCTTGAATTGAAAAATACGATTAACACAATGGTGGACCAGCTCAACTCTTTTGCCTCTGAGGTAACAAGGGTGGCGCTGGAAGTAGGTACTGAAGGAAAATTGGGCGGTCAGGCCAAAGTGCAGGGGGTTGGTGGTACTTGGAAGGATTTGACTGACTCCGTGAACCAGATGGGTTCGAACCTTACGGCGCAGGTGAGAAATATCGCTGAGGTGACAACAGCCGTGGCAAACGGCGACCTTTCGAAGAAGATTACTGTTGACGTTGCCGGCGAAATTCTTGAGTTGAAGAGAACCATTAATACAATGGTAGATCAGTTGAACTCTTTCGCCTCTGAGGTTACACGTGTGGCGCTGGAGGTAGGTACCGAAGGAAAATTGGGTGGTCAGGCCAAGGTGCAGGGCGTTGGTGGTACGTGGAAGGATTTGACCGAATCGGTGAATCAGATGGGATCGAACCTTACGGCGCAGGTGCGCAACATTGCTGAAGTGACGACAGCCGTGGCAAAGGGTGACCTCTCCAGAAAGATCACGGTGGACGTAAAGGGAGAAATACTTGAATTAAAAAATACCATCAATACGATGGTGGACCAGTTGAACTCTTTCGGTTCGGAGGTGTTCCGTGTGGCTCGTGAGGTGGGTTCTGAAGGCCGCCTCGGCGGTCAGGCTGATGTGCCGGGTGTGGAGGGCTTGTGGAAGGATCTGACAGATTCGGTAAACAAAATGGCTTCGAACCTTACAGCGCAGGTGCGGAATATTGCAGAGGTAACCACAGCGGTGGCGAATGGTGACCTCTCCCGTAAGATTGAAGTGGACGTAAAAGGAGAAATTCTCGAATTAAAAATCACGATCAACACGATGGTGGAGCAGCTCCGTGCCTTTGCATCAGAAGTAACCCGTGTGGCGAGAGAAGTCGGTACGGAAGGAAAACTTGGTGGTCAGGCGCACGTGCCGGGTGTAGGTGGAACGTGGAAAGACCTGACCGATTCTGTAAACCAGATGGCGGGCAACCTTACCGCTCAGGTGAGAAACATTGCTGATGTGGCGATAGCCGTGGCAAACGGTGACATGAGCCGCAAAATCACCGTGGATGTTCGCGGTGAAATTCTGCAATTGAAAGAGACACTGAACACGATGGTGGACCAATTGCGAGCCTTTGCATCGGAGGTAACCCGTGTGGCTCGTGAGGTGGGTAGTGAAGGTAAGTTGGGCGGTCAGGCGTTTGTGCCGGGCGTTGCGGGCACGTGGAAAGATTTGACTGACTCGGTAAATCAAATGACTGGTAACCTTACATCGCAGGTGCGTAATATCGCAGAAGTAACAAAAGCGGTGGCATCGGGTGACCTTTCCAAAAAAGTAACGATAGATGTAAAAGGTGAAATCTTCGATCTTAAAAACACCATCAACACCATGGTGGATCAGTTGAACTCCTTTGCATATGAGGTGACCCGTGTGGCACGTGAGGTGGGTACGGAAGGAAAGCTCGGCGGTCAAGCCGAAGTGCAGGGCGTGGCAGGTACCTGGAAGGATTTGACGGACTCGGTGAACATGATGGCGTCCAACCTTACCAATCAGGTTCGTGGAATTGCCAAAGTGGTAACCGCTGTGGCAACGGGTAACCTGAAGCAAAAACTTTCTATCGTATCGCGTGGCGAGGTAGCACAGTTGACTGATACAATCAATGAAATGATTGATACGCTGGCGCTGTTTGCCGACCAGGTAACCACCGTTGCCCGTGAAGTGGGCGTGGAGGGTAGATTGGGAGGACAGGCAAGTGTGCCAGGTGCTTCCGGTATCTGGAAGAACCTCACGGAAAATGT
>JAEZJD010000260.1 GCA_023436425.1 Bacteroidota bacterium
ACCCCTGAGCGAAATTCAACCTGCAAAAGATTGAACATGTTTCTGCGATGGATGGTTAGAAGAGATAACCGTGGCGTGGATTTCGGCATTTGGAAAAAAATATCACCTGCGCAACTTGTCTGCCCCGTTGATGTTCATGTAGCAAGAGTTGCAAAACGATTCAACTTGGTAAGCCGCAAACAGGTTGACTGGTTAACTGCGTTAGAGTTGTCGGAACACTTAAAAACATTCGATTCCGCAGATCCTGCTAAATACGACTTTGCACTGTTTGGTTTAGGCGTTGAGGAAAAGTATTAGAAATACGGAACGATATCGTTCATCAATTCCTGCTTGTACCATACGTTTTATTGAGTCAATTAATTGCTCCTCTCTTCCACTTTCCTCAGTACGACGATATCTTTTTTCGACGTGTTGTAGTTTACGGGTTTTGAATCTCCATCCATTACCTGCCACTGAATAAGATCATCGTTAATAAAAAGAAGCATGCTTTTCACATTCACAGTACCGGATTGTTCCTTCAGCACAAAGTTGAAGACGGCAGGATTTGAAGAAAAATCAACCGCATAATTTACCAGCTGTTTCTTATGGTCTTTATACACAACGTAAAGTTTGGAGCTGTCAACAATCTCAAGTCCTGCACCCTGTTTATTCCGCCAGTTTCCTTTTAAGTTTTCAAAACTATAGGTCTGCGTCATGCCACCAAACCAAAAACCTATCGCTGCCACTGTCATCAAAATCACCTTTTTCATAAAACCACTTTTTCGTTCACGCCCTAATTGTCACTACTTAAAGAACACACTTTATGCCATTAGCTGCATCAAAGGGCCGTGTAGAAGCCATTCCTCAAAAAAC
Source organism: Bacteroidota bacterium (assembly GCA_023436425.1). GTDB lineage: Bacteria > Bacteroidota > Bacteroidia > Chitinophagales > Chitinophagaceae > Flavisolibacter. The sequence goes on from JAEZJD010000260.1 coordinate 853, forward strand.
AAACGCAAGGAGGGTTTATGGCGCCTTTTACTTGCAAATAACCTGCTCTGTTTTGTCGGTTGTGAGGGGGCCTACAAGAATAACTCGGCAGGCATTGATCCCTGCGGCAGTCCAGCAGACATTGAAATTTTTCGTTTCTAAAAAATGGGAGAAAGATTACTCATTTCTGAGTCCAAATTGCCGACGAATATTGGCAAGTTCATTAAGGAATTGACAAGTAAGGCTCGGCGGCACCAATGAAAAGCCGACAGGTAAAATTAGGAGTCGGACACACATTGCAAAGAAGCAGCGGATCAACCGTACTGTTCATTGATCAACCGTCCTGTAATCGCCTTCACCACGCTGCTCGTCAGAATTCTTTCTTAACATTGTCGGAGAAAGAAAAAAGCTTAGCTGTGGTAAATTTTGAAAGATTTGATCTTGCGAACGGATTGAAAGTAATCGTGCACAGGGACACCTCGACACCAATGGCGGTCGTGAACATTATGTACGATGTGGGAGCCAAAGATGAAAACCCCGGCAAAACCGGTTTTGCACATTTATTTGAGCATTTAATGTTTGGCGGCTCTGTTAATATTCCGGTGTATGATGAGCCGCTGCAAATGGCTGGTGGCGAAAACAATGCCTACACAACAAATGACCTTACAAATTATTTTCTTCAGCTGCCCGCAGAAAATTTAGAGACCGCATTCTGGCTTGAAAGTGACCGGATGCTCTCACTGGCGTTCACCGACAACAGTTTAGAAGTACAACGAAAGGTAGTTTCGGAAGAATTTAAAGAGCATTATCTCAATAAGCCGTACGGTGATGTATGGTTGAAACTTCGTGAGCTTGCATACGAGGTACATCCGTATCGCTGGATGACAATTGGAAAGGAACTGTCTCATATAGAAAATGCAGAACTTGAAGACGTAAAAAGATTTTTTTTCAAACACTATACACCCGCAAATGCAATTCTGGTGGTCGCAGGAAATGTGACGGTGGAACAGGTGCGGGAACTTGCTGAAAAGTGGTTTGCACCTATTCCTTCGGGAGAAAAATACACTCGAAAGTTGCCAAAAGAACCTGTGCAAAAAACTGAAAAAAAGTTGGAGGTGCATGCAAGAGTTCCTCTGGACGCGTTATATAAAACGTGGCACATCAGCGAAAGAATGGATCATGGCTATTATGTGGCTGACCTTATCTCCGAACTTCTCGGCGGCGGAGGTTCTTCAAGATTGTTTCAGTCGCTGGTAAAAGAGAAAAAACTTTTTAGCAATATTGAGTGCTATCATTTTGGCACAGTGGAGCCCGGGCTGCTCGCCATTGAGGGGAAATTGGTAAAGGGTGTAAAGATGGCCGAAGCGGAAAAAGCGATTGATGACGTTTTGCAATCGATTAAAAAAGAGAAAGTAAAAGAACACGAGCTGGACAAAGTAAAGAACAAGACAGAAAGCATGATTGCATTCGAAGATATGAGCCTGACAAACCGTGCAAACAGCCTTGCGTTTTACGAGCTGCTCGGCGATGCTGCCCTTATTAACTCCGAATTAGACCGATACGGCAAAGTAACGATCGATGATGTGCAGCAATATTCAAATGAAATCTTTCGCGATGAGAACTGCAGTACTCTTTACTACCTGTCCAAATAAGCTGCTTCGAAAAAAATTATTAAAAGTCAAATTCTTGAGAAGATAACTTCAAATTATGGTGCTAAATAGAAGAGAGCCGCCCCGGATAAAAGATGCTATTGAATTCAACCTCGAATTAAAACCTTACGAAAAATATGAACTGCGAAATGGTGTGCAAGTCTATGCAATAAATGCCGGCGCAGAAGATGTGCTTCAACTTGAATGGGTGTTTTATGCAGGCAATTGGTTTGAGCAGAAAAATCTAACCGCGGCTACTACAAACTATTTACTCAAGAACGGCACCCGAAGCAAAACTGCATTCGAGATCAACGAGCATTTCGAATATTACGGTTCGTATCTAAACCGAAATTGTTTCAACGAAACCGCAACACTGAGCCTTCATTGTTTAAGCCGCCACCTGCAACACCTATTGCCTGTAGTGCGTGAGTTAATTGCAGAATCTATTTTCCCGGAAGAAGAGCTGAATATTTACAAGCAAAACATGCAGCAGCGATTGCGGGTAAACCTGAAAAAATCCGATTTCGTGGCGGGTCGTTTAATTGACGCGTATTTGTTTGGTGAAGAACATCCGTACGGACGCTACACCCGCTTCGAAGATTACGATGCACTCACAAGGGATGACATGGTGGATTTTTTTCATCGCTACTACACAAATGGAAAATTTTTATTGTTCGTTGCCGGCAAGCTGCCGGGAGACCTGCAACAGCTGCTTGATGACAACTTTGGAAATTTGCCCGTTGGATCTACAGATGTCAAAGACATTCCGCCTACACCTGCCGAAGAAAAAAAATACAGAATCACCAACGATCCACAAGGTGTGCAGGGCTCCATTCGTATCGGCTCTCCTTTTCCAGACCGGCACCACCCGGACTTTATAAAAACGCAGGTGTTGAATAATGTATTTGGCGGCTTTTTTGGATCGAGACTTATGGGCAACATCCGGGAAGAAAAAGGCTACACCTACGGCATCTACAGTTATCTCGAAAATCACATGCAGCAAAGCGCATGGATTATTAGTACAGAAGCGGGACGAGATGTTTGCGAAGCAACGGTGGCCGAAGTTTACAATGAAATGAAAAAACTGCGTAACGATCTGATTGATGAAGATGAATTGCTGCTTGTACGCAACTACATGATCGGGTCTATTCTTGGGGATCTGGACGGTCCCTTTCACATTATCAACCGATGGAAGAACATCATTTTACATGGATTGCCGCTAGACCATTTCAACCGGCAAATTGAAACAATAAAAACTGTCGCCGCCGAAGAACTGCGGGGGCTTGCACAAAAATACCTGCAACCTGAAAAGTTTTATGAGCTGGTTGTGGTTTGATGTCTTCCTCGCAACCTAACCTATACTCTATCTTTGTTTTAAACCATCGCTACGTGGTTAAACAATAGTTTTTCATGCAAGGTGACCTGAAAAATCTTAGTCGCGATCAGCTGCTGCACATCTATCATAATCTGCTGTATCCGCGATTGATCGAAGAAAAGATGTTGCTTTTATTGCGACAAGGCAGAATTTCCAAATGGTTCAGCGGCATTGGACAGGAAGCAATTGCAGTAGGTGCCACACTTGCGTTGGAAGAAGACGAATGGATCATGCCGTTGCACAGAAACCTTGGCGTTTTCACATCGCGAAAGATGCCGTTGCACAAACTCTTCAAACAGTGGCAGGGAGCGCAGGATGGTTACTCAAAAGGGCGCGAAAGAAGTTTTCATTTCGGTAGCAAACAGCACCATATCTGCGGCATGATTTCTCATCTTGGTCCTCAGCTTGCAATTGCCGATGGAGTTGCGCTTTCTTATAAATTGAATAAAAAGAACAAAGTTGCACTGGCATTTACCGGCGATGGCGGCACGAGCGAAGGCGACTTTCACGAAGCGCTTAACGTGGCAGCTGTATGGG
>JAEZJD010000279.1 GCA_023436425.1 Bacteroidota bacterium
CTTCAATATTTGTTCACCTCCAGCCTGTTGCTTTTGACCTGGAACTGTAAATAACTCAAAATGAATTTTGTCACTCGTTACGCCTTTTCCTTCCAAATAACCTTTAATACAAAAAATCATTTCTTCCGGTCCGCAAACAAAAAATTCATCGCAAGTGGATAGCTGAATTAACCGGCTGAAAAGAAATTCGAGTTTATCAACATCAATTCTTCCGGTGTTGAGCGGAGCGTCCGTTTTTTCCCGACTTAGAATATGATAAATACGAAAACGATCGATGAACATGTCTTTGATCGCTTCCAACTGTTCCTTGAAAATGATCGAATTTTTTGTGCGATTACCGTAAACCAGAGTAAAGTCGCTTTTCGGTTCCGTCAGCAGGGTTGTTTTTATAATGGAAAGAATTGGCGTGATGCCGCTGCCGGCTGCAAAAGCCAAATAGCTCTTCCGCTGTGTTGGAGTAAGCTCGGTAAAAAAGTTGCCGGTTGGCGGCAGCACTTCCAGCACATCGCCCGACTTCAGCCGTTCGTTCGCAAAAGTGGAGAACAGGCCGCCTTCAGCTTTCTTTACCGCGACCTTCAGTTCTTCATCGAACGGACTTGTGCAGATGGAGTAATTTCTGCGCACCTCTTTTCCATCAAGCACTTTTCTTATCGTGAGGTTTTGCCCTTGCTTGAATTGAAAAATTTCTTTCAAATCCCCGGGGAGATCAAAGGTTATCGATACACAATCGTCAGTTTCCTTTTCTACTTTTTTTATACGGAGGGGATGAAAATGCATCATACAGCAATGCCAAAGATAATTGCTGTCGGCTTCGCCGTGTTAAAATGAAAAAGCCACGCAGGTAGCGTGGCTGGTCTAAGGCTTTTATTAATTATAAACCGCGGTCTACTTTGTTTTTTATTTTAGGAATGGTTTTCAGGTACGCAAAAACGGCTTTAACCTCACCGTCAGTCAAATCAGCGTACGGTTTCATTGGCGGCCGCAATGCGGGGCCGTTTGGTACAACTCCTTTCTTGACTGCATTAATAAATTGCTCTTCCGTCCACGTGCCTATTCCTGTTTCCTCATCCATCGTCAAATTCATCGAACGGATTACGCTGCCATCGGGCATTTTAAATTCGTTTCCCCCTCCAAAAAAGCCTTTTGATTTTTCAGGCTCGATGAAATCATCTGTTGCAAAGTCTCGCGAGTGGCAGGTGTAGCATTCCACACGATAAAGACAAACATATTCTCCCCATTTTACCTGGTTAGTGGTATCAGGTTCGGGCACCGCATGATTGGGAAAAGGCATCGGCTGAACCGCTTTTATGTTTGTAAGAAATTTTGCAAAAAACGAATAGCTCGAAGCCGGCAAACGCATATCATCAGGTTGTACCCACGGATGATCGGAGCGGAGAAATGCAATGATGGATTGCAGGTCTTCGTCGGACATTTTCGAAAGCTTCGCCATTATGGGAAGAAATGTACCATCAGGCTTTACACCTGTGCGGAGCAAATAAGCTATTTGTCCGTCGGTCCACTTGCCGATGCCGTATACAGGATCTTTCGTGATGTTTCTTGAATATACTTCACCGAACTGCGATATTTCGGCCATCTTTCTTCCGGTGAGTTTGCCGGTTGATTCATCCATGTGGCAGTCGTTGCACAGCATTGAAGACAGCTGGCGTCCGCGTTCGATTCGTTGCGGCGAGGAGACTACCTTCAAATCGGTATTTGCAGCTTTATATTTTGGCACGCCGCGAACGGCAATAAATGAAGCGAATGCAGCCACAATGAGCACTACAATGCCAAGGGCAAAAAGTAGAAATCGAAATACTTTTCTCATATCGTTGGTTTTGATAAACGAAAGATATTAATATTTGAAAAAACATGAAAACTAAAAAGGAAATGTTTTCGAGACCAATTCCTTGATCAAATGAAGTAGCTTGCACCCGCAAAAAATATCTTCGAACCTTTCAGATCAGTTATGATCATCTGCTTCGTTGATTTTTTTATCATCTTACCCCACAAAAGATTTGTATGTCGCTCATAGTTGTTGGAACAATGGCTTTCGACGCCATAGAGACTCCCTTCGGAAAAACAGATAAAATAGTAGGTGGCTCAGCTACCTACGTGGCTTATGCCGCCAGCAATTTTGTGCAACCGGTTCAGCAGGTTTCTATTGTCGGCTACGATTTTTCGATGAGTGAATTAGATGAGTTAAAAAGCCGTGGAGTTGTTTTGGAGGGAGTGAAAATTGTACCCGATAAAAAATCTTTTTTCTGGAGCGGCAAGTACCACATGGACATGAATACGAGAGACACGCTGGTCACTGATCTTAACGTGCTGGCTGACTTTGATCCGCAGGTGCCGGAAGATTACCAGGGATCTGAATTTTTGATGCTGGGAAACCTCATGCCTAAACTGCAGATAAGTGTAATGGAGCAGCTGCAAAGCCGCCCAAAGCTTATAGTACTTGATACCATGAATTTTTGGATGGAGACGGCCCTTGACGATTTGAAAACAGCGATACAAATGACAGATGTACTGCTGGTGAATGACAGCGAAGCAAGGCAACTGGCCAATGAAGTATCGCTGGTGAAGGCAGCGAGGAAAATCCTGTGCATGGGCCCGAAATATTTGATCATCAAAAAAGGAGAACACGGTGCGTTGCTCTTCCACGATGATCAGGTGTTTTTCGCACCGGCACTTCCGCTGGAGGATGTTTTTGATCCGACCGGTGCAGGCGATACATTCGCCGGCGGCTTCATGGGCCATCTTGCCCGCACAAAAGATGTTTCGTTCGAAAACATGAAAACGGCCATTATTGTTGGTTCAGCAATGGCAAGTTTCTGCGTTGAAAAATTCGGCCCGCAGCGACTGAAAGAAATTACCAGGGAAGACATTCACAAAAGGCTGATGCAGTTTCAGCAGCTTGTCGCCTTCGATATTGAAATAGTTTAATTGTTGACCTTACGCAAACGGTTAGAGGCATTATATTCTTTCTCTATTACATCTTTTCTGTCCGCAGGTCTTTCTCACCGAAAATTTTTTTTATCCCCAACAATAAAATTTTTTAAACGGAGAATCCGCCAGACACCGCAGCAGTAGCGGATTAGGCATTTCGTTTGCTTCTACTCTGCTCAACTGCTTACACATCTTTGCTGACCTATGAAGCTCAACTGTGTAAGTACATCACTTAACCATTTTAAAAAAAACACTGTATGAAAAAAACATCATTCCGGCTATTGTTTAGTGCAATGGCGCTATCCTGTGTTTACTTAGTTGCTTGCCAAAAAGAAGCTTCTGACACATCACTAATTTCCGAAGCACGAGGAGGAAATGGCAATGGCAATAACGGTATCGGACATGGAAACGGAGGCAATGGCGGAACAAATGCCGGCACAGCATCCCGCACGTGCTATCTCGGTCAGGGTTATTGGTTCGCCAGCGGCAAACACACCTGGCCCGACGTAAATGGCGGAACAGCGTCCGGATCAATCACGATTGGCACTACAACTTACTCTCAGGAACAGGGTATCGCCATCTGGAAATCTTCAAACGCCGGCGGACTTAAAGATGCAAAGAAAGCTTTCTTACTTCTTGCCACGATTCAGCTATCAGCAGCTACGGTCAGTCCGACCTATTCGGGTTATGCAGCAGATTTAGCAACGGTAACCAGCTGGCTATCTGGATTGGGAACGCTCAATCCGTCTAATTTGCCTTCCGCAAAGATGGATGCTGCTACGAAGGCTGCGTATAACAGACTTAAAGATTGGGTAGAAAGTCATGAATGTGACGGAGATGATGATGGTCACGATGGCGATGATGACGATGATGACGACAAAAATTGTCCAACTGATATTAGCTATTGGTTGAGCAACACTTCTCTGCCTGACGTAAATGGCAGCACAGTTTCCGGAACCATCACCATTGCAGGAACAACGAGTGCCACCACTCAATATTATTCACTCCAGAATTTGGTCACAGTTTGGACCACTTATCAAACGCATCCAACAGATGCGCAGCGTGTCCTATTCTTGCTTTCAGCTTACAAGTTAGCTCAGTACAGTGCGGCGTTCACAGTGCCCACGCAAATTCAAACAGATTTGGCCGTTCTTGAAAGTTGGCTTTCAACCCAAGGCATGTTGACAGCGACAAACTTTGGCGGCTCGCTATCTACAGCTCCCCAATCTGTTAGAGATGCGTACAACAGGGTGACGGCCTACATTGAAGATCATGATTGTGATTAAAGAATATCAATCAAAAAACAAAGGGATGGCAATTAGCTGTCCCTTTTTTCGTTATTTTCCCTATTGTATCAATTCTCACAGATAGTCATATGAACCTTCTTCTTTTGCAACGCCATCATGAAAAGATTTAATCCGACCCTGCTCATTTTATTTATCGTAGTTGCCAGTTCGTGTCAACGGACAGAACTTGCTCCGCCTAAAGATTATCAAACAACGGGTTCGTCTGCGCACGATTTTCTTTCAGCAGATGTTTACAACTCCCTTACGATCGAGATCAGTTACATGCCGGGATATGATCAGCCAATCGCATCAGCCGTGGATGCGCTGAAAGTATTTTTGAATACTTACATACATAAACCGGGCGGCATTAATGTGATTACAAAACCAATTGATGCAAGCGGTAAAAGTATTTTGACTATAAATGACATTTCGGCGCTGGAAAAAACCAACCGCACCGTGTTCACCACCGGAGGCAATCTAACCACCCATGTTCTGCTGGTGGATGCCGACTATGATAAAGAAAAAATCCTTGGGATCAGCTATTGGAATACTTCAATTTGTCTTTTTGGAAAAACTGTTTGGGCAAACTCAACCCTCACAACGCGGGTTCAATTACTTTCCACACTCATGAAGCACGAATTCGGGCACCTGCTTGGACTGGTGAACCAGGGAAGTCCCATGCAGGCTGCACATGAAGATCCGGCGAACAAAGCACATTGCAACAATCAAAATTGCCTGATGTACTACACAATAAAAGTTGGTACGAGTGGCGGCACAAATACAGCTCTCGACGTAAACTGTATTGAAGACCTGCGTGCAAACGGCGGAAAATAATTAGTAATACCTGCTGATCATCAAATAGATAAACGGTCCGCTAAGGGCAACATAAAACCACAATGGCCAGGTGATCTTAGCAAGTTTTCTGTGTCGTTCGTTTTCGCGTATTAGTGCACGATAGGCAGTGAACAATATAAACGGAAGCACCAGTCCTGCAAGCAAGATATGTGTGCCTAATATGAAATAATAAAAATAGCGTAGTGACCCTGCAGCAAGCTTTTCACTGTCGGATAAGATGCTGTCATGATTGATGTCGCCAAATTTTGCCTCGCCGGTAAACAAGTGGTGGCACACATAACTGACTAAAAAAAGTATTGACAGAGCCATTGCCGAAAGCATCACAATTTTATGGTTGTCAAAATCCCGGTTTTTAGCGAGATACAGCCCTGTGAGAAGCAGCAATGCAACAATGGAATTTATAACTGCGTTTGCTTTAGCAAACAAATGTTCATCGAACGGAAGATCTACCTGCAACTGAAATCTTCCGAGAAAGCTTATTGCAACAAAAACAACAAATGAAAAGGAAAAAATCGTCCATCTAGCGATGGTGTCATTTTTCTGCAGCCAGAAGTTCTTCACGATCAAAACTTAATTTGTCGCCAAACATATTGCTAAAAGGCACAGCAAAAAAGCAGAGAACAGAAGATTAAATCTTCTTTCACCTTCATGTAAAAAGAATCAATGAACTGCTTTAATTTCTTTATTAATTTCTCCATTGAACACAATGCCGTGAAACTTGGCGGTCGCTAACTCAATGTCGTGTGTGTCGCACTCGCAGGTAAGCAGTCTTTCCCTGGTATAAAGCTCAAAAAATTTCGGCTGTATTTCCGCCCTGAATTGCCACAGCATTTGTATCGTCGGAAATTGAAACGTTACCGACTTTTTCATAGTTGTTTGCGGCTTCGTCTTTTAAGGAAAAGGTGTGTTTCAGAAGTTTCGGACAATGAACTTACTCTTTTATAGCCAGCAAATCAAATTTAATTTGCTATAATCATTCGATAGGAAAATCCCCAAGTCAGAGACCGAAAAGCCGCCATTCACTATATTCTGCCCCAGTTCTCACCGCTCTTAATCCGGTACATTGTCATTTCGCTTACTTCGTATTTATCGGCAAGCTGCTTAATGGTCATTTTTCGGCGGGGATTACTTAGAATGTCTTTTATCTTCTTCACTTTTTTGGCCGTGAGCTTCAGCCCCTCAATTCGGTTTGCCTGCTTTTTTTTGTAATTAATTTTCGCGGGACTGTTCTGCTGGTGCCGGATCATTTCGTCGGAAGTAGCCCACTTTAGATTACCGGCTCTGTTGTCGAGCTTGTCGTGGTTTTTATGAACAACAAACTGGTGCTTTGGCGAAGGTTTTTTTAAAAACAGCTTTGCAATCTCACGGTGCACGTAAAGAGTTCCTTTGTGACCAGGCCGGTGTAGGTTCAGGGTTCTGTATCCTGTGGTTAAAGATCCGTTGAGGAGTTTGCCGTCTTCGGCTACATCGTCCTTAAAACTCGCTATTCTTCCGGCGGAAGAAACGGCGTATTGATTCCGCAGGTCATCGCTGCCGTCAAAGATCAATCGCTTCCAAATTTCTCCGGGTAACTTTTTGATCATAGGCAACATATTAATGAAGAATACGCAGTCATTTTACACTGCATAAATTTTGTGCCGCCGGTGCTCCGGCCGTTCGCTAAAGGGTGCGATCCAATACAATTAATGAATCATTTTCAGAAACTGTGCTTCTGAAATAATTTTTATGGCGGGAATCTTCTTTGCTTTTTCCAGCTTGCTTCCCGCGTCCTCGCCAACGACCAAATAATTCAATTTGCTGCTAACGCTACCCATTATTTTGCCCCCATTCTTTTCTACAAGTTCTTCCGCTTCGCTCCTTTTCAGCTGCATTAGGCTGCCCGTAAACAAGAAAGTTTGTCCATCCAGATTGCCGGCGGTTGCAAATTCCTTTTTTGCATTCTTCAGTTGAAGTCCCATCGCTTCAAGAGATTTGATCATTTCAATGTTGTCACGGTTGCTGAAAAACTGAACTACGCTGGTTGCTACCTTCGGACCTACATCTTCTAATTGTTGCAACGTCGCTTCATCAAACTGCTGCAGATCAAGCAAATGGTCAACGG
>JAEZJD010000002.1 GCA_023436425.1 Bacteroidota bacterium
CGCACAAAAAAAAAAATCCACGACGACACCGAGAGATTTTCATTTAATACTGCCGTCAGTGCATTTATGGTTTGCGTAAATGAACTCACAGATTTAAACTGTCATAAAAAAGAAATACTTGAGCCGCTCTTGATTTTGCTGACACCATATGCGCCTCACATTGCAGAAGAACTGTGGCACCAATTAGGTAATGAATCGACGGTTCTTGATGCACCATTCCCACAACTTGAAGAAAAATATCTGGTCGAGAGCAGCAAAGAATATCCGATTTCCGTAAATGGTAAACTACGCACGACCATTAATATAGATTTAAATGCCACGCAACCGGACGTAGAGCAAATTGTGCTGAACAATGACGTGGTGAAAAAGTGGACGGAAGGAAAGCCTCCCAAAAAAATCATCTACGTGAAGGGTAAAATGGTGAATGTGGTGGTGTAATTGTGGCGTATGAACCTGCAGGACTTACTTAAGAATAATTCAGCTTCTTTCCATCCGGTTGTTCCCTTTAATGCTACAGCTCAGAAGTTGTTGATGATCGATTTTACAGAAAACAACAAAGAGCTAGCACCTGACATTTTAAACGATCTTGAAAGCTTCATCAGCTATATAAATAATAAGCTGATACAAGCAAATGCCTCTTACGGGATTGGTGGCTATGATGAGTATAGAGGCGTTTACAGCGCTAGTAAAGTTTTCGATGCAACACACGGTGCTGAGCCTCGTCGCCTGCATTTAGGCATAGACATTTGGGCACCGGGCGGAACACCTGTTTATGCTCCATTGCCTGCTATCGTTCACAGCTTTTCTTTCAATGATGCTTTTGGAGATTATGGTGCAACGCTGATCCTGCAGCATCAACTAGAAGATGCAATGTTGTACACCTTGTACGGACATTTAAGCTTAGCTTCCATCGTAGACAAACAAGAAGGACAGGTGATACAAGCGGGAGATTGGATTGCTGCTTTTGGAGCGCCACACGAGAATGGCAACTGGCCGCCGCATTTACATTTTCAAATCATCCGGGATTTGGGTGGAATGAAAGGAGACTATCCAGGAGTCTGTGCGCTGTCGGAAAGAAAAAAATATTTGGCCAACTGTCCCGACCCTGATCTCATTTTGCAAATGATAAAATTTGCAAATTGATACGAAGAGAACAATAACTGAAAGTGAACTCTTAATCTTGTATTCACAACATTAACTTTTCTCTTCCCACGCATTAACAACACTTTTTCAATGGGCTTTTCAAATTTGGTTTAGGTATCAAACACCACTTTTAAAATCAAGCTTATGATTAAGTTCTACCCGTTCTTTCTAATGGTATTGTTTTCTTCCTGTGCCACAAAACTCAATTACCTGGGTAATTCATTCACACCCACAAATCGTGTGGATGTTTACGTTGATGCATCTGCAATCAAGCGTCCGTACACGGTAGTAGGTAAAGGTTACATGCAGTATAGTTACTACACGAGATCAAAAGTGGATATCATGCAAAAAAAAGCAGTGGAAACAGCCAAAAGCAAAGGAGCAGATGCAGTTCTTTTCCAGGAATATCACATTCAGAGAGATGGTACTTCCATTCAAACGGTGAGCAGAACCGACAGTGTGGGTAAGGGTGTTGTTACTATAGGAGCCGGAATGATCTCTCCTATTATTTCTTCAGGAACAAACATTTTGTTTTTGAAGTACGATTAGTTGAACACAAGAAACGGCGACTTCCTCACTTCACCACCTTTACATTAAACATTGGACTACCGAGCGCCTGCATCATCGTCACCCAAAAAGGCACATAAGCTTCAGTAGATCTCGCCGCTTCAATGCCACCCAGGTCGAGTATGTTGTCCGCTTTCCACCCGAATTCATCCACCAAAAAATGCTTCACCTGGTTTTTTGCATTTGCATGATTGCCACAGATGAAAAGAGTATGATCGCCGCTGTTTACTTTTTTGGGCTTTACCATCAATTCGCAGTTGAGTGTGTTCAATGTTTTCACAACGTAAGCACCGGGCAAAGCGTTTTGAATTTCTTCACCAAGAGATCGTGTTCTAAAATCTTCCAGTATACGCGGCGGCATGCCTTTAGAAAAATCCAAAGGATTAGTCACGTCCACAACTATTTTGTGCATCAGGCTCTCTGCATCCAAAGCACGAACGGCTTCCATTGCATGTGCTCCGTTCAGACACAGAAAAACAATTTCTCCAAACGATGCGGCGTCATTAAAATCTCCCTGCGAAGCATAGTTGTTTGACTTTTTCACCCACGCTGAAGCTTTTTCGTTGCTTGCGCTTCGGCTGCCCATCCGCACAAGATGTTTTCTATTCACTAAAGCTGAAGCAAGCGTTTCACCAACAACTCCCGTTCCCAGAATTCCAATTTTCATGACGTATGTTTTCTCAAATCTACTAATCATTTAAGTCAACATCGTTGCCTAAAACATTAGCTTTACAAGCATCATGGAAAACCCGAACCTCAGTAAAGAAGTTCTATCCGCTGCAGATAAAGAATTCGAAAACAATATTCGGCCCAAACAGATTGAAGAATTTTCAGGCCAACAGCAAATTATTGACAATCTCAAGATTTTTATAAAAGCAGCAAAGCTGCGCGGTGAAGCGTTGGACCATGTGCTTTTTCATGGTCCTCCCGGATTGGGCAAAACAACGCTGTCGCGAATTGTGGCAAACGAACTGGGGGTAAACATAAAAGAAACATCAGGACCTGTTATTGAAAAGCCCGGCGATCTCGCAGGACTGCTTACAAATCTGCAAACAAACGACGTTTTGTTCATTGATGAAATTCACCGCCTCAGCACTGTGGTTGAGGAATACTTGTATTCTGCAATGGAAGATTACAAGATTGATATAATGATTGATAGTGGACCTAATGCAAGAAGCATTCAGATCAACCTGAATCCATTCACATTGATTGGGGCGACCACACGAAGCGGGTTGCTAACCGCTCCACTTCTTTCCAGGTTTGGAATTAAATCGCGGCTTGAATATTATGACTCAAAAACTTTGGAAAGAATTGTATTGCGCTCATCCGAAATTCTGAACGTGCAGATTTCATCTGACGCAGCGGCTGAAATTTCGAGAAGGAGCCGCGGTACACCACGAATTGCAAATGGTTTGTTGCGAAGAGTACGAGATTTTGCTCAGGTGCTGAATGACGGAGCCATTGATCTCGGCATCACGCAACATGCTTTGAAAGCTCTTAATGTGGATGAACACGGATTGGACGATATGGATAATCGCATTCTTTCAACGATCATAGAAAAATTTAAAGGTGGGCCTGTGGGCATTACGACAATTGCAACGTCGGTTGGAGAAGAAGCAGGTACATTGGAAGAAGTGTATGAACCTTTTTTAATACAGGAAGGTTTTATTAAGCGAACACCAAGGGGAAGAGAAGTAACGCATAAAGCTTACGAGCATCTTGGCAAAATGCCTCCCTTGCATGGATCTGCCGGTAATTTATTTTCTTAGGAAACATGATTAGTACAATCCGTCTAAATCAATCTTGAAGGATAACGCATGGTAACTGTTATGACGCATCGTGCGCTGCCATCTGTCGAAGCGTTTGTTGTCGAAAGAAATTGAGGCAGCTATTTTCTTATTTCTTCGTGACGCCAGGTCAAAAGGCATGCAGGCTAATACAAGCCCACCTCCAACATACATTAGTGTTTCTCCGGTTCTTGAAACATGATCATTGTATCCTGTTCCTCCTGGTAATCCGTTCCCAAATTCCGACAGATATAAAACAGTTCCCGTAGCAAAAGCAGCTAAACCGCTGATACCTAAAACCAGGGCTATCTTTTTCTGGTTCTTAGATTTTTTGTAATAATCGTTCTTAGAAAAATTGGATTTATTGTCGGGCGACTGTCCATAACATAATTGCACCGCGCAGAATAAAATCAGAAAAATTATCCGCTTGCTAAATGATATTGCGTTATTCACTTTAGAGTTTTATTCTTCATCCGGCGGCGGAACAAGTGTGGGAGCTTCGTTATGAGTAAGTCGTTCCATGTTACGGTCGTTAGCAATTTTCCCTGTTTCTTCAAGCATCCGCATATCTTTTGCGTCGCGCAAAAATTCAGATGCGAAAATGAACTCATTTAGCCGCTGGTTCTTGCTAAAGATGATCTCTTTATTGTTTCCTTCCCATTCCTTTTTGCCTTCGTACAGATAAACAATGTGGTCTCCAATTTCCATCACACTGTTCATGTCGTGCGTCACTACCACCGTGGTAATACCATATTCCACCGTTATTTCTTTGATCAGTTGATCTATTAAGCCGGACGTTTGGGGATCGAGACCGGAGTTTGGTTCGTCTACGAATAAAAATTTCGGGTTTAGGACTATCGCTCTGGCAATACCAACGCGTTTCATCATACCACCACTGATTTCTGCAGGATATTTTTTATTTGCACCTTTCAGATTCACGCGGTTCAATACTTCATTTACCCGGTCCATTTTCTTTTTCCTGGTCCAGTCTGTAAACATGTCCAGCGGGAAAAGGACATTTTCCTCAACGGTCATACTACTAAAAAGAGC
>JAEZJD010000029.1 GCA_023436425.1 Bacteroidota bacterium
ATGAAGATGTTATTGTTTAAGATCAGCTTAATGCCTCTTGCGTCCTGGTGATCTTTGTAGCCGATAAATCCTTCGCTTGCCAAATAGTTTTCGATATATACGATGGGTTTGGCGAGCAGTTTTTCAAACCCCTTTTTGTACGGCTCGAAGGCAACACCGCCGTGAATAAAAAATCCCAGATTTGGCCAAACATCATGGATGGTTTTTACCTTATAATGGTCAATGATCATCTCCATGCACATCTGACACCACGCGGGAACACCTACTATGTAACCAATGTCCCAATCGGCAGCTTTCTCAACAATCTCGTTAAGCTTTTGGTTCCAGTCTTTGATGCCTGCTATACGACCGCCGGGTTTGTAGAAAGTCTGAAACCAAAACGGACGGTTCTTAGCAAGAATACCACTAAGATCGCCGGCATACCAACCCGCTTTCCCCTTTTCCAGGTCGGTGGCGCCACCCAACATTAAAAAGCCTTTGGTGATTGCATTGCGAGGAAGATTTTCATAATTGAAAAGAGACAACAGTTGACGTATGTAATTAATTCGATTACTCTTCAGCATGTCCTTCGTCACGGGAATATACTTGCTCGATGCTTCTGATGTGCCGGAACTCAGAGCATAATACTTGATCTTTCCACGCCATGTTACATCTGGTTCTCCTTCGAGTGTTTTAATCCACCATTCGTTGTATATTTTATTGTAGTCGTGAACAGGAACAAATTGCTGAAAAACTTTTCCGCTGTGCCGGCTTAACAATATTTCATAGAATTTATATTGCTGACCAAACTGTGTGAACCTCGCTTTCCGCAGCAGCTTTTTCAGAACTTTTAGCTGCTGCCGCCTCGGATCATTTTTCGGCAGATTCAACGCTTCTGAAATAGTCTTCGGTAATTTCATATCAATGAGTCTCGCCATAACGCTGTAATCAAACTAAAGTTACCGCTTTTAACTGCCCAAGGTTTTGTAGTTATTGAAAATCGTTTTGACATCTTGTAAGGGCTCGTAATTTCTCGCATACCAATAATCAAGTTTTTCGTACCTGCCATCGGGTTCCCCAGCTTCGATTTTTCCGTCCGGCGTCAAAACTGATGGACGCAGTTTAGGTAACAAAAGGTTTTTTGCGCCATACCCTACCCATGTTTTCTTCCCCGCCAGCACAGAAAAACAATTGCGAAAAAATTTTGTTGCATGCTTTACAAAAACAAGATGAACGAAGAAAGTAATGATGAAAAAAATAGATACTGATACGTCAACTAACCGTTTTAATCTTTTCGAAGACGCTTTTGCAAGGCGGAATTCTCCATCTGCTGCTAATGTGTGACCAGAAGATGTACTCGTGTCGCTTCCAACAATGCTTCCGCTTTTATTGTTGTAAAAACGGATATTCAGTGTTCCTTGAATTTGTTCAACATACTCAATTGTTTTTTCATAACTGAGTGAGCCGCTGCAAAAGATAATCTCTCTTGCGTGCAATGTGTCTGCTGTTGCTGGGAGAGTTTCCAACGTAGCGACGGCATCACGTTCCTGCGTTTGCGCCACACGACCTATCACTTTCTTGTAAAGTCCCGCATCTCTTAAGAAATTGCAAGCTTCTTCGTACTCCATCGTGGATCCAACTATTAAGATGTATTGACGATCAATGTTGTTAGCATCTTTTTGAATTACTCTTGTTTTAAGTAGCAGCCACCGCTGAATACGTATCAGAATAAGGGCAAATAAGGCGCCGAGGACAACGATTCCCCTGGAGAAACGATACTTTTCAGGTAGAAGTGCATACAAAACAAGCAAAGCAATAGTGGCAATGAATGTCGATCGTAACAAATCTTTGCTCTTGTAAAAACGATCGTACAATCCTGCATAATACGCCGCAATCAAGTACACGATTGTAAATACAGGGAATGAAATAAGAAGCAGCGGTTCTGGGTACACGATGTCTGTTCGCACGTAGGCTGTCCAAATTTCTTTTACTAACCAAAAAGAAAACAGCATGATTAATGCGTCAATAACAGGCAAACCAATCCAACGGATAAACTTGAAAATAGCCGCAATAATTGCTCGAATCCAAATGGCAAAATGGATTGAAAAGTTGAAAACTCCCGCCTTGGCTCCGCCATAATGTTTGTGCACAAAAATGCTCATGGCATTGTAGAACATTCGTACATAATTCAGGCTGCCACGTTTGGTGCTTTCTCCCTTAAAGTGAATAATGGTAGTGCCTGAAAAATAGTAATTCCTGTAGCCGGCTTTTTGAATTCGGTAGCTCAGGTCCACGTCTTCGCCGTACATGAAAAACTTTTCATCAAAGAGACCGATCTTGTCGAGCACATCTCTTCGCACCATCAAAAACGCTCCTGCCAAAACATCCGCCTCATGATCCCGGTTATTTTCAAGATGGCCGAGATGATATCTGTTGAAGATTTTAGAGTTCGGAAAAAGCAATCCTAATCCGAATAGTTTGTATAATGATGTAAGTGGCGATGGGAAGGCTCTCTTCGATTCCTTCAGAAACCGGCCGGTGCCGTCAATCATCTTCACCCCAAGCGCTCCGCAATCTGCATGATTTTTAAAAAACTTGATACACTTGTGCAAGCTGTTTTCCGGAATAATCGTATCCGGGTTCAGGAATAAAATGTATTCACCTGACGAATGCTTAACGCCATGGTTGCAGGCTTTTGCAAATCCACCGTTACTCTCACTACATATAAAACGAACAGCAGGAAACTTTTGTTTCAGATAAGGAATGCTGCCGTCGGTTGAATTGTTATCTACTACAATCACTTCAGCAGAAACATTGGTAAGCGCCCCTTGTACCGAATAAAGACAATGCTCCAGAAAGTATTTAACGTTGTAGTTGACTATGATAATGGAGAGTGTCAAAAAAAGATGGCTTGTGAATGGCGAACAAACCTAATGAATCTTTGCCGTTTGTGCTTCGCAGTCCTTTCTCATTCACGAGGAACACTTCAGCAATCGAACAAAGACTACAAAGTATATTTGCTGATGCTCAAAAATGCTCTCCTGGAAGCAGCACAGGCAGCTGCAAGTGAAATTAGGCGTTACACAGATCTTGATGTAAAAGTCTCGAACAAAGAAGGCATAAATAACCTGGTGACAGAAGTCGATCACGCATCCGAAAAGGCGATCATCAATGTCATCAAAAATCATTTTCCGGATCACCATATCTTAAGTGAAGAATGTGGCGATCTCATACAGGATTCGCAATACAAGTGGATCATTGACCCGATCGATGGCACCGTCAATTTTGCACATCGTATTCCCATCTGCTGTATCTCCATTGCTGTGGAGCACGAAGGAAAAATGATATTATCCGTCATTTACAATCCTTTCCTCGAAGAATTCTTTTTCGCAGAAAGAGGTCAGGGTGCAACACTGAACGACAAAAAAATAACGGTGAGCAAAAAAGAAAAGGTGATCAACGCCTGCCTTGTTACCGGCTTCCCGTACACTTATTTGGATGAGCCGAATGGACCGCTTCAGGCGTTCGAACGATTTATTAAAAGAGGAATTCCGGTTAGGCGGCTCGGCTCCGCGGCCATAGATCTTGCGTGGGTGGCGTGTGGCAGGTTTGATGGTTTTTATGAGCACAAGTTGGAAGCCTGGGATAGCGCTGCAGGATTTTTGCTGGTGGAAGAAGCAGGCGGAAAAGTTACCAATTTACAAGGAGACCCGTACTCGCCGTACAAACCGGGGATTATTGCTACCAACGGAGTTATACATGATGAACTGGTGGAATGGGTAAAAGGGAATGTCCCTAAATTGTAGTTTATGAACGATCAACAGCGAACAGAGGTTTCTACTCTCGGAGAATTTGGCCTGATTGACCATCTTACAAAAAACATCGAAATACAAAACGTTTCCACAATTGTTGGTGTCGGGGATGATGCTGCAGTTATTGATCATTTTGGACGACAAACAGTGATCACGAATGACCTGGTCATCGAAGGTGTTCATTTCGATTTAATGTATACACCTTTAAAACATCTGGGCTACAAAACCGTGGTAGTGAATGTGAGCGACATATGTGCGATGAATGCTACACCTACTCAAATTACACTTGCAATTGCGCTGAGTAACAGGCTAAGCGTGGAAGCGTTGGATGAATTTTACGAAGGCATATATGCTGCCTGCGATCGGTATGGTGTGGATCTTATCGGCGGCGATACCACAACTTCGCAGAAAGGGTTTATCATTTCATGCACGGCGATCGGGGAAGTGGCGCCAGATAAATTCGTGAAAAGGAGCGGTGCAAAAAACGGAAACCTTTTGTGCGTTACAGGTGATCTGGGTGCTGCATATCTCGGGCTAACATTGTTGGAGCGGGAGAAGAGAATCTATCTCGAAAGCCCGCAGGTGCAGCCGGATCTTGAAGGCGAAAAATATATTGTGGGAAGAATTTTGAAACCCGAAGCTCGCAGGGATGTGACAGAGTTTTTTGCCGCCAGCGACGTCATGCCGACAGCAATGATCGACGTCAGTGATGGATTGAGTTCAGAGATCTTGCACATTTGCAAGCAAAGCGAGGTTGGTTGTGTTCTATACGAGGAAAAAATTCCTATAGCGGAAGAGACAAGAAATGCTGCCTTCAAATTTAATCTGGATCCGACGGCGTGTGCACTCAGTGGCGGTGAAGATTATGAATTGTTGTTTACGATAACACAGGATGATTACGAAAAAATATCCGGCAACTCTGATATTTCAGTAATCGGGTACATCACAGATTCGGAAGCGGGTGCGCATATCTTTACAAAAGGGGGCAGCAAGCACCCGATAACTGCTCAGGGCTGGAACGCCTTTCATTGACATGAAAACAATTCTGTACCTTTTTTGTCTTTTGCTTTTCTCAAGTTGCGTGGCAACGAAATACAATCCCGCGAAGAAGTATTCGCCGGCTGCCTTACAAAGCGATTACAAGTTGTTCAGAGAAATATTGGAAGATGCCCATCCGAGCCTTTATTGGTATACGCCAAAGGACAGCATGGACTTCTTTTTTGCGAAAGGGAGCGAGATGTTGCAAGACTCGCTTACTGAGCCAAAATTTCGAGCTGCACTTGCCTATGTAATTGCAAAAATCAAGTGCGGACACACTTCCGTTCGTGCTTCGAAAGCGGCTTCGAGATACAACTCCTTGAGAGATTCATCATTTCCATTGTTTGTAAAGATTTGGCCCGACACTGCTGTTGTTACCATGAACCTCAATCGGCGCGACAGCGATGTGAGCCGGGGCGTAATCCTTAAGTCCATCGAAAACCGACCCATGGATTTTGTAGTTGACAGTTTGTTTACCTACTTGTCGGCAGACGGAAATAATACAACTCACAAGTACCAAACACTTAGCAACGGCAGCAACTTTCGCAGCATGTATGCGGTTGTGTTTGGTGTAAATAGTCAAACGAAAGTCACATATATAGATTCTACCGAAAGACTAAAAACCTCGTCAATAACCCTCTTTAAACCGGCACCGGATTCTTTGCGCAGCTTCAACATGCCAAAACTTTCCCGCAGTCAACGGAAAAAACTTCAGCGGGAATCAGTTAGAAATTTGAAGGTTGATTCAACCCTTAATACCGCTTTTATGGAAGTGAACAGCTTTACCAAGGGTAATGGTTTGCGAAAGTTTTTTCGTCGGTCATTTAGGAGTTTGCAAAACGACGACATTGCAAACCTTGTTGTGGACATGCGCGGAAATGGCGGCGGAAGCGTAGTCCTTTCTAATCTGCTCACAAAATACATTGCGAACAAACCTTTTAAAATCGCTGATTCCCTTTATGCTATAAAACGCAGCAGCCGGTATGGTAAATATCAGGAGCACCGATTAATCAATTGGTTATTTCTTGTTTTTTTCACCAGAAAAAAATCTGACCACAATTACCATTTTGCATTTTTCGAAAACAAATATTTCAAGCCGAAAAGGAAACATCATTTTTCTGGCACTACATATATTCTCACCGGCGGCAATACCTTTTCCGCCGCATCGCTGTTTACAAAATCATTGATCAAACAAGACGACGTTATTGTAGTGGGAGAAGAAACAGGAGGCGGTGCATATGGAAATACTGCATGGCTTATTCCGGATGTGACCCTGCCGAATACCGGTGTCAGATTTCGCCTGCCTCTGTTCAGAATGATCATTGATAAAGATGCGCAAAAAGGCAGAGGTGTGATGCCCGAAGTGGAAGTGTTGCCCACTGTCAACAGCATTCGAAGCGGCGTGGATTTTAAAATGGAAAAAGTAAAAGAAATGATTCGTAACAACGAACGAAGCCTACCTCATTAATACTTCAGCCAAATTCCTTCCAAAAATCTTTCAACTGCTCTTCTCACCTGTGTAGATGATGGCGCCTGATGGTTATTCACCTGCACGGAAAAAATGAGCAGCTTATTTTTTCTTGTATACATAAATCCACTCAGTGCCACCACTCCCGAGAGTGTTCCTGTTTTGCCAAAGATTTTTCCGGTTTCCTGCTTGTAAAAGTTATTCAGTGTTCCTTCATTTCCAGTGGCAAGAATATTCTTTATCCGTTCCATGCCAAATTCGTTTTTCATTTTATTCAGAATGCTAATGAAATCTTGCGGGGTAAATAAATTGTAGCGGCTCAAACCGGAACCGTCCACCCAGCGAGGTTTTTGTGGTAGGTCCGCAAAAACTGTTTTCAACAAGGTGTCAATCACCTTTGCATCGCTCAATTCTCCAAGCAGCTGATTGCTGACCATCAGCAACGTTTGCTCGGCAAAAAAGTTATCGCTGCGATGCATCATAGGCTTCAGAAGCGAGTCTGTTGGTTGGGAGTAAAGCTTTTTGTTCAGCACCCGTCGGAAGCCATCCTGAGCAGATATTTGAATGTTGTTGTGCAGGGTGTCTTGTAAAAGCTGCACAGATATTTTTGTTCTTGGCTGATTGGAAAGCACAAGGATGCTATCGTATTTGAATAGATATTTTCCTGCGTTGCCGTAGATCGGAAGCTCACTTCTTTCAGCTGCATAATCACTTCTGAGATCATCCCACGTCCACCCTCTGCC
>JAEZJD010000047.1 GCA_023436425.1 Bacteroidota bacterium
AAGTTATCGGCAATCTTGGAAAAGATTGCGTAGTAAACACAGTGAACGGTAAGAATGTTATCAACTTCACAGTAGCACACACAGAAAAGTACAGAGACAGCCAGGGCAACAATCAGGAAAAAACCACGTGGGTCGATTGCGCCTACTGGACCGACCGAACAGCAATTGCACCTTACCTTCAAAAAGGACAGCAAGTGTACGTGGAAGGAACGCCTGAAGCACGCAGTTTCACCCGCAATGATGGAACGGCCGGCTCATCGCTCACCATCAGAGTTCGCGAAGTGCAACTACTTGGGCGTAGAAACGAAAATGGTGGAAACGGCTATAATGATAATGCTGCACCTGCACGACAACAATCACCTGCATCGGCACCTGCCGGCATCAGCGATGTCTCCGACGATCTTCCATTCTAAATAAATTTTACCAGTAATTACGAGTCCTGCTCCGATGAGCAGGACTTTTTTTATTTCACTGTGTTCCGCGGTCGCTATCTTGCGCATATGACCACGGTGTTTTCTTATCATCAGTTGTTTTCGTTCACTGAAAAGGTATTTAAGAAAATGGGCTGCAGCGATGATGATGCAGCACTTGCAACAAAAACATTGTTGTCAGCCGATATCAGGGGTATCGATTCGCATGGTGTGGCAAGACTTAGCGGCTACGTCCGCCTTTGGGATGCAAAAAGAATTAACCCTGTCGCTAAGATTACCATTGTTCATCAAACTCCATCAACTGCGACGCTTGATGGCGACAGCGGATTAGGATTAGTAGTCGCACCAAAAGCAATGCAAATTGCGATTGACAAAGCGAAAACCGTGGGAACAGGCTGGGTGAGTGTGCAAAACAGCAATCACTTTGGCATTGCCGGTTTTCACGCAATGCTCGCCTTACAACATGACATGATTGGCATTGCCATGACCAACGGAAGCGCCATTGTCGCTCCCACGTTCTCTGCCGAACGGCTGTTAGGAACCAATCCGATTTGTGTAGCAATACCTGCAGGCACTGAGCCGCCTTTTGTTGCTGACATGGCAACGACGACAGCAGCTAATGGGAAACTAGAGATACTGCAGCGTAAAAGAGGGCTGGCGCCGCTGGGATGGATACAGGATAAGGACGGCAAACCCTCCACTGATCCTCACGAGCTAAAAGCAGGTGGCGCTTTACTACCCTTGGGCGGCGATCGGGATCATGGCAGCCACAAAGGTTACGGGCTTGGCGCAATCGTCGATATTTTCTCTGGCGTGTTAAGTGGCGCTAATTATGGTCCATGGGTGCCTCCGTTCCCGGCGTATGTGCCCATGCCGCAGGAAATGCCGGGTAAAGGTTTAGGTCATTTTTTTGGTGCTATGCGCATCGATGCATTCAGACCTGCAGCAGAATTTAAGCTAAACATGGATCAGTGGATAAGCCGGTTCCGCAGCTCAAGAACTGTGGAGGGCGAAGAAAGGGTAATCATTCATGGCGACCCGGAAAGAGAAATGGAAAAAGAAAGGATGGACAACGGCATTCCCCTGCTGCCGCCAGTCGTTGACGATTTACGGTATCTCGCTGAAAGATTTGAACTGGATATTGCCGAAAGCAAGATTTGATTACTTAATCGTTACAGAATCGCTCAGGTCAGCATCAACCAATATTCTTCCACAGTTTTCACAAACCATAACTTTTTTCCGCTGTTTGATTTCGCTTTGCTTTTGCGGAGGAATAAAGTTGAAGCAGCCGCCGCAAGCATCACGCTCTACAGGAACAACAGCCAAACCGTTGCGGTAGTTTTTTCTGATTTTTTCGTAGCTGGCTAAAAGGCGTGGATCCACATTATGTTTTGCGTCTTCTGCCAGCTTATTGTATTGCTTTTCTTCCTTTTCTGTAGTAGCTATAATTTTTTCAAGCTCGCCTTTTTTGGTGTTCAACACACCTTCTTTGCTCTCGATCGCTTTTTTTGCTTTATCCAGCGCTACGATCTTTTCTGCAACTTCTTCATTTGCATCTTTGATATGCTTTTCACACAGCTTCACTTCCAGCTGTTGCATTTCAATTTCTTTATTGATCGCCTCAAACTCTCTATTGTTCTTCACGTTCTCACTTTGGCTTTCATATTTTTTTATCAGCGCTTCTGCTTCTTTTATCGCATCTTTTTTCTGCTGAATAAATTCTGAAATACCGTTGATTTCCTCTTCAATTCGAAGCTGTCTTGCATGCAGTCCTTGTATTTCGTCTTCCAGGTCGGCAACTTCCATCGGAAGCTCACCTTTCAATATTTTGATTTCGTCAAGTTTAGATTCAATCTTTTGCAATTGCACGAGTGAAGAAAGTTTTTCTTCTACCGAAAAATCTTTTACTGTAGGCATGTATCTGTTGAAGGTTTAAAGTTTACGTAATGCTCTTCACGACAAGTACCGAACAGGATTGGTGTTCAGCGCTGTTTTTTGGACGGCAAAAGTAGGAAATTTCTTCAGGATAAGATCGTGAAGCAGATCGATGGTAAACTGCTCGCTTTCATAATGTCCGATATCGGCCAGCAGCAATTTGCCGTCGGCATCGAAAAACTCGTGGTACTTAACATCGGCAGTTACAAAGGCATCTGCACCCATTTGAACTGCTTTATTGATCAAAAAGCTACCAGCTCCGCCACAAACAGCCACCTTTTTAATGGGTTTTTTCAGAAGCTCTGTATGCCTGATCACTTGCAGATTAAAGGATTTTTTAACGAACTGCAGGAAGTTTTCTTCATCTAACGCCGTCGGGAGTTCCCCAATAATGCCTGCTCCAATTCCAAAATGCACATTGTCCATTGTGAAAATGTCATAGGCAACTTCTTCGTACGGATGGTGGTCAATCAAAGCCTTTACTACCTGCTTCTCCAGGTAGAACGGGTAAACAATTTCAATTTTTGTCTCTTTTTCCCGGTGCTGCTCTCCTACTTCTCCCACGTATGGATCTGCACCCTCTTCCGCCTTAAAGGTGCCGGTTCCTTCGCTGTTAAAGCTACATTCTGAATACTTACCGATGTGACCGGCTCCCGCTGCGAACACTGCCTTTCTCACATCTTCAGCTTTGTCCATCGGAGCGAACGTGATCAGTCGCCGCAGCATTTTATTTTTTGGCTGAAGGATGGTTGTGTTTTTTAACCCCAACTTTTCGGCAATAATTCCATTTACGCCTAGCACCACATTATCCAAATTGGTATGTGCGGCAAATATGGCCACATCATTTTTGATTGCTGATATAATGACCTGCTCCACATAATTTTTACCCGTAATCTTCTTCAGTCCCCGAAAAACAATCGGATGATGTGCCACAATTAGGTTACAGCCTTTTTGTACAGCCTCCTCCACTACTTTTGGAGTAATATCCAGGGAACAAAGTACGCCTTTGCATGACCAGCTGTAATCACCGGTAATGAGACCTGCGTTGTCATAATCTTCCTGTAGTTCCGGAGCTGCAAATATTTCAATTGCAGAAATAATTTCTTTGATCGTCATACGCGGATTACTTTGCTGCAAAGTAACAACAGTGTTCTCCTCATCTCCGGGAAAAACATTATCTTACTTTCGCATCGATTCACAAATGATAACTATGAAAAAACTGGTCCTTTTACTTCTGATCATATCCGGCTGCACGGAAGAACAAAAAAAAGACATTGAGTCCAACTTCATTTTAAACCTGATGACCAATGGTGAATGGAAAGTAAAAAGTTTCACCCAGGGTGCAACAGATAAAACAGCCGAATTCGCAGACTATAAATTCAGGTTTCAGAAAACAAATAAGCTGGATGCAATTTCCGTAAGCAGCGGAACTACGTTCAGCACCGCCGACTGGACAGCCGACGGCGTAGCAAGAACCATTTATGCCAACTTTCCTAGTAATGCAAACAGCACCTTATTGCAAATAAATGGAACGTGGAAAATTACCGACAGTGATATTGCCGGTACTTACGTAGTGGGCAATATGACTGCATCAAACGGGGAGATAAAAAACGTGAGATTGGAGAAGCTATAATTAGCGGACCGTGTGTTCGTCAGGTATGCTTTCCTCTTGTTCTTCGGCTTCATTTACGCTTAGGAACACGTAGCCCGCTACTGCGCCGCCAAGCAATGCTGCTACAAAAAACAGCCACAAACTTTCCCAGCAGAGCGATTTTTGAATAGCCAGCCCGACTGCAACTGCAGGATTAAAAACGCCACCGGAAAACTGACCGAAAGAAACAGCCATTGCCAACACTGTACCGCCTATAGCCAGACCGTAGAAACTGTTATTTGCTGTTCCTTTCGCTGTCGCTACGTTTAAAACCACAAAGGCAAGTGCAAAAGTCCCAATGAACTCTGCCAACGCACTTTTAAGCATCCCGGCTGAAAGGTTGTTGCAATTCTCTGCGGCTGTGCCTTCCACATTGAACACAAAGTATGTAATTACTCCGGCTACAACGGCGCCAAGAAATTGTGCGATGAGGTAACCCGGAATTTCAGACGCAGTGATCTTGCGCCGGATATACATAGCGGTAGTAACCGCAGGATTATAATGAGCTCCGGAAATATGGCCGCCGGCATACACCATCACCATCAGGGCGACAGAAGCTCCTATTGCTCCATACAGAATGGCTCCTGCTACGAGAAAAAAAGTGCCAATAAACTCTACCGTATACTTTTTCATGTTGTTAGTTTTGGATCGTGTGGTGATCGCAAGTTATACTTCTTTAAACAAAATGCAGCTCTCGGTTCTCTATAGCGATTCGCCGGATTAACATCACACAATATTAACATTCGATATTAAGCTCCGCCGTTTGAAAAACTTCTAATGTTTACCCTTTGCGACAGGAAAAAAGATTGATTTTTAATTTAACTTTGAATCTCGAAAATTTCGGCAAGGGCTTTGTTCTTAAAAGAAAAGATTTTATTATTGTATCACGAACGTTAAAGATTTAATATTTGAAGAGATTTTTACTTATAGTATCTGTTATCTTGTTTATTACCGTTGAATCTGAAGCCCAGCAAACCCGGTTTGCTTCAGCCAGCGGTATTCAGTCTTCTTTTATCCGGCTGTACCCCAATCCGGCTACTACCATCATTAACTTCGACTTCCAACATAACTACGACAAGGGCTACTCATTGCAGGTATACAATTTTCTCGGAAGGGTAATGTATGAGCAGCAAAATCTTCCTGAACGTAACTCCATCAACCTTTCGCAATTCTCCCGCGGAGTTTACATCTACTACCTCCGCGACAGAAGTAACCGCCTTGTGGAGTCAGGAAAATTTCAGGTAGCTAAATAGTCTTTCTCATTCGTTATTAAAACCTTAAGTGTAGGACATTTTGTCCTGAAAACCCCGTTGGCAATATTCTTGAGACTACCTTTGCACACATTTTTAATGAAGAAAAAGAACATGGAGCACAAAGGGAAAAATCTTGATGAAACTGCAGGATTTGACATTAATTCCGACGAAAATATTAGCGGAGATCAGCATTTGAACGATCCGATGAACGGTGAAGATCCCCAAAGCGATGAGCTACGGGAAGAATTAAATGATCTGAGAGACAAATACATCCGGCAAGCTGCCGAATTTGATAACTTCAGGAGGCGCACCGCCCGCGAAAGGATAGAACTGATTCAAACGGCTGGCAGAGACGTGATTACAGATTTACTTGATGTTTTGGATGATGCTGAAAGAGCGGAAAAACAAATGCAGGGAACAGATGATGTGCAGCAGATAAAGGAAGGAGTACAACTGGTATTTGCAAAGCTGAAAAACACATTGGCAGCAAAGGGCTTAAAGCCGATGGAAGCTGTCAATTCAGAATTTAATCCCGACCTGCACGAAGCAATTACCGAAGTGGACGGAGGTGAAGAAATGAAGGGAAAAGTAGTTGCCGAAATTCAAAAAGGATACTATCTGAACGATAAAATTATCCGGTTTGCAAAAGTGGTTGTAGGCAAATGATTTCTTCTCATTCAAACTGGTCTTCCACCCTAATGACTGTATGCCCCTTTGATAACTGAGCTTATGTCAAAAAGAGATTACTACGAAATACTTGGAGTCGGCAAAAGCTCCTCCACCGATGAGATAAAAAAAGCGTACCGGAAGGTGGCGATGCAATATCACCCGGACCGTAATCCGGGCGACAAGTCTGCCGAAGAAAAATTTAAGGAAGCAGCTGAAGCCTATGAAGTACTTAGTGACCAGGACAAGCGCTCTCAATATGATCGGTTTGGGCATGCCGGCGTAAGTGGAAATGGCCGCGGACATGCACCAAACATGGATGATATTTTCAGCCAGTTTGGCGACATTTTCGGCGATGACATTTTTGGAAGTTTTTTTGGCGGTGGCGGTGGCACAAGGACACGCGGAGGTCAACGGGCAGCGCGAGGGGTTCGCGGCAGCAACCTGCGTGTGAAGCTGAAGCTCACATTTGAAGAAATAGCAAAAGGTGTTACCAAAAACATCAAGGTAAAAAAATACGTAAGCTGCCACACTTGCCACGGCAGTGGGGCGAAAGACAAAGGCAGCGTACAGAATTGCGGTACTTGTGGCGGCAGCGGACAAGTGAGAAAAGTTACCAATACTTTTCTCGGTCAAATGCAAACTGTAACCACCTGTCCTACATGTAATGGAGAAGGAACGACAATCACTGCTAAATGCACCACCTGCCGCGGAGAGGGAAGAGTATTTGGCGAAGAAACTGTTACTATTGACATCCCTGCAGGCGTACAGGAAGGAATGCAGCTGAACATCTCCGGAAGAGGAAACGCAGGCGAACGCGGAGGTATGCCGGGCGACCTGATTATTCTTATTGAAGAAGAACAACATAAGGAACTACAACGCGAAGGTTTGAATGTGGCTTACGAGCTCCACATCTCTTTTACAGATGCGGTATTTGGAACGCAGCTGGAAATACCCACAATTGACGGACGGGCAAAAATTAAAATTCCACCAGGCACCCAAAGCGGAAAAATTTTCAGATTAAAAGGCAAGGGTTTTCCTGCTGTAAATAGCTACGAAAAAGGCGATCAGTTGGTGCATGTAAACGTGTGGACGCCGCAGAATATTTCCAGCGAGGAAAGAACGTTGCTTGAAAAATTGGGTAAGTCACCCAACTTTAAACCCGCACCCGATAAGAACGAAAAAAGCTTTTTCGAAAAAGTGAGGGAGATGTTTTCGTAACTCTGGTGGATGCAGTTGACTTCTGCTATTATTCTTCTTTTTTCCTCTTCTTACGTAAATTTTTCTTGCCTGTTCAAATTAATTTTCACGCCGTTGGTGTTCCGTTAGCTTTGGGTGTGGCTGCACCAACGAATTATGGGTGCGAAACTTCCAATTTCTATTGTTGGTGATCCCGGCCACTATCTTGCACAACACCAACAACGGCATTCAAAACTACAATCAGACATATTCGCCTGGGTGCCAATGGAATCTTGTTTGACTAGTAATTCAAAATATTATTTTCATACGCCACCTCAATTTTTTCAACAGCCAGATTACCATATCTTACTTCATCTTCCTTCGACCACTCAACCGCTTTAACTTTTCAAATTTTTTACGTGGTTCCCACCATTCAAAGTTTTCTCTAATAAAACTCGTACGGTTAATGGGAACTTGCTTTTTTACCATGGTCGCTATATTCGTTAACAGGCACAAAATGTAAGTAAATGATGTTTGGTCGCACACCTTCTCCCGGAGCTCCCAAAACGTGAAGAATTGGAGGTTTAATTTCATTTATGAGTTTAGAAAACGGGTTACCTATAAACATTTCCTGATTTGTTTCAAGTATGTTTAGGTCAGAAAATGTTTTTGCTAGTTGAGCATTAGAGTTCACAACCAGGAAAAGACATATTGAAATAAATGAAGCTTCCATAATCAGTGCGAAGAATTTCGCGCAAGGGCCAGTGGGAGGAAAGATTGGCTTTTATGCTCTATTCTAAAGTTTCATTTTCATAAAGCACTGCAATTTTGTAAACAGTAAGGTGACCATATTTAGATGCATCGTCTTTTGTCCATTCGTTGCGCTTATATCTTTGGAGATGTACTCTATTCCATTCAAAATCCCCTGTCACATATACTATAAGAGTAGGAGGAAATTTTCCCTTTTTTCGGTATTTTTCACGCTCAGTAAATGGAACAAATGAGAAAATAAACGCACTTCGGCGAACACCTTCACCCGGAGCACCAATGACATATTTGATTGGAAACTTTACATTGCTTAAAAAATAAGCTAAAGGTTTGCCAACATATTTTTCCTGGTTACTTTCGAGTGCTTTAAGTTCGTCCGATATTTTGACTATTTGTTGTGCTCTGCACGAGGCTCCAGCAAAAAAGAGTAAAAATAAAAACAGAGTTTTCATATATAGAATTTAGTTACAATTATTTTGAACATAAGTGATTTCTCCATACGCACTGGTGGTTTCTACTGTGTTCTGTTTTCTGAATATTCCATCCGTTCCTTGTTTCAATAACGCAATACCCCCATAATACTTGTCCAGAACATACGCCATTGCCATACCGTCAGCTGTTAAATTATCGTACCCTCCAATATTCTTTGCTCTATCCTTCACTTCATTGTACTCATTAAACAGGTTATTGGGAAACATAGGTCCATACGTCGGATCATTTACAGGCGGAAAGAAACTTTTGAAAGTAGCTGCCTGACCCTGATCATAAACGACCAGCGCATACACAGCCCCACTTGCTGTTACTATTATTCTTGTATTGTAGCTGCTGTTGGTGCTGTTCCTCTCAAGCAGGCTATATAAATCTCCTTCTGAGGGTGCCGTGTTATTTGGATGGTTATGTAGATCGGCAAAAGCACCAGATACGCTAGGAATAGTACCGTCATGCGACCCACCGGAACTCATAGTGGAAGTAATAATATTACCGTATGCATCTTTTCCAAACCCGATTCCGTGCTCTTTACCATCATTGAAGGCCGCAGTTTGAATGTCTGTCTTCGCAGTTGAATATGCACCTGTTTTAGAAACATCAGTTGCAGCCTCTGATAGCTTTTTAGCTTTAGCACACGGATCTTCGCACGAAGAGAAGTCCGGTGGTACCGCCGACACAAACACCACAATCTCCTATATAAGCACTACCACCTACAACGCCAGCACAATCTGTTTGCTGGGTGTATCCGCCGCCTCCGCCCCCACCCGAACCATTGTTGGAGCAGTAAGTGGTAAACACTGTCCCAACGTATTCCCATTCTGTGCAGTAAGTATTTCCTGTATTATAATAATATCTGCACTCTCTTTCTT
The DNA here is from genome assembly GCA_023436425.1 of Bacteroidota bacterium. GTDB lineage: Bacteria > Bacteroidota > Bacteroidia > Chitinophagales > Chitinophagaceae > Flavisolibacter. The sequence goes on from JAEZJD010000047.1 coordinate 9,242, forward strand.
CTACATCATAGGATACTACCATGCACTGTGTGCTTGTTCCATAATCGGCCATGTTGCACGTTTGGCAGACGCGTTCTAAGGTCTTAGTGCTTTTCCTAATTACTTTACCTTCCTCAAATTGCCATCCCAACAAGAATGTTCCGTGCAAATCGGTATAAGTGACATACCCATTAAAGTTCACAGGTGGCTTCCTATAAGAAAAGTCAGCCTTATCGGTGCCTTGTGAGTTTATGTGCATGAGCACTGATAACTTACTGTTATTTTGCTTATTCTGCAGCACCAGTAATTTAGTAGTAGTGTTGGCTGAACAGCTGGAGGCAGGATCATTTATTGTAAATGCAAAATCCTGCATAGCTAATGGCACTTCAACTATATAATAAGTATCATCCTGAGTGGAAATTGCAAGGTTCCACAAAGGCTGTATCGTTTTTATCTTAAGTTGTTTATTACCAGAAGTTGTTTTCGCAGCTAAATGTCTGTTGTTTATAGTGCGGGCAGCTTCGTACCAGTTTCTTGCTTTATCAATAGTAAAAGAATTTTCCGCATCCGGAACTTTTCTATCTTCCTTTTTACAACTATGGAGGAATACAAATAAAACACAGATGCAAGTTGCTACAAATGCAATTTATCTCATGGGCAGTTTTGTTGGTATGAACTGAAGATAAGCTTTTTATATTGGTCGGCCTTCTTCCTTCTTTTATCATAGCTTTTTCGTCTTCGTTGTAGTTCCGCTTAGCCCTGTGTTGTGCTGCACCAACCAATTTCGGTAGAGTCATCCATCTCTGTTGTTGGTGATCGTGGCTACTCTTCGTTGCACAAACACCAATAACAGCACTCAAAAGAAATGTTTTCGTAATGAAGACTGAAACAGTTCTTATTGATTTTTATTTACGAATTTTATTCATCTTTTTTCCTTTTCTTACTGTAAATCTTTTTGCCCTGTTCGATTAGTTTTAAAAACTCCTGTTGTGAATAGGTGGAATCAGCAGAAGCTTTTGCCAAATCGGCAACATCATTCCATGAGGTTTTTACAAATTTTGATTTCCGTAGCAGCGAACCAAACATCATCACCGCCGTGGCAAATTTGTGGCAGGCAGTCAACTGTTTAAACGGGGTAAAACTGAGGACAGGCGTCTCATCTATCACCATTTTATCTCCGGTTTTTGGATCTTTATACTGCAGCAAAAAATCGACGGGCTTTTGCTCGATTGTGCCCACACCCATAGGAATTATTTCAAAGGCAAGTATGGTGGAAAATGCAGAACCAACTTCGCCACCTTCCACGACAGACGCAGAATCTCTCACCGCACCAACCTTGTTATCAAACCCAATCAAACGGTATTCTTTTACATACTGCGGATGAAACCTAACTGTCAGCGACGCATCGTCTGCAATGGTGTACAAGGTTTGTGTAAACTCCTGGAGTAACACCTTTTCGGCTTCTGCATAACTATCTATGTACGAAAAATTTCCGTTGCCGCGCTGCGCCAATGCCTGAATTTTTGAGTCTTTATAATTACCCATGCCGATGCCAAGGCACGTCAGGTAAATACCCGATGCTTTTTCTCTCGTGATCAGTTCATCCAGATCCGTTTCCGTTTTCAATCCGACGTTAAAATCACCGTCGGTGGCCAACACAACCCGATTATTTCCGTTTGGTATAAAATGATCTTTCGCCAACCGGTAAGCAGTTTTAATTCCGGATTCCCCCGGTGTGGAACCTCCTGCCTGCAAGCTGTCTATGGCACGAAAAATCGTCTGCTTTTCGTCTCCACCTGTTATCGGCAACGCAATGCCTACCGAGCCGCCATACACTACAATAGTGATCGAATCTTGGGAACGCAGGTTATTCACCAACGATTTGAATCCTGACTTTAGCACAGGCAACCGGTTAGGCATATCCATCGAGCCGGAAACGTCAACCAAAAACACCAGGTGCGTTGCTGGTAATGAATCGAGTTTAATCTTCTTTCCATGAATATGCGTAAACAACAGATTACTGTTTTTGTTCCATGGGCAGGAGGTAAGAATACTATTTATGTCAAACGTTTTGTCGCCGGGTGGCTCCGTGTAACTAAAGTTGAAATAGTTCAACATTTCATCCAGCCTCACTGCATCCGGTGGCACAACAGTGTTTGCGTTTAAGAACCTCCTGATGTTGCTGTAGGATGCCTTGTCTGTATTGAGCGTGATTGCAGTGACAGGATAATCGGCGGCAGATATGAAGTGATTTTCAATAGTACTGGCATACGTTTCTTCACCTGCAAACCATTTCTGCTGAACGTCACGATTTAAATTTTGCGTAGCAGAAGCTAATTTGGCCGTCGTAGATACCATCACAGACGGTTTTTTCTTCAGCACTACATCAACAAAGTTCAAGGCCATGACAGAAACCTTTTGCCTTTCATAACCGTCCCGGAAAAAGGTCAGCGTGTCTTCGATCATGTTGCTAAGAATACCAAACGTTCCTTGTGATCCGGAAGAATATAGATAGCCCGTACTGTGCAGTAAAATGGAGACGTTCTGCAAAGAGTTTCCCGATTCATCCTTTACCTGGCCTTTAATGTAATATTGCTGCGCCGCGGTGCAAAGAGAGAATATCAGGCATAGGGTAGTATAAACGGTTTTCTTCAAAGCATTAGTGCAGCAAAAGATACAAAAAGCTTTTTTAAGCTCATATACCCTCTGCTAACTGGTAAATTTCTTTTAGATTTCTGCCCAGGCCATCGTAATCCAGTCCGTAACCAACCACAAATTTGTTCGGAATATCGAAGCCGGTATAATCTATTTGCAGCGGGTATTTGGTGGCTTCCGATTTATGAAGCAATGCCGCAATCTTCAACGACTTTGGATGCTGGTGCTGCAGCTTTGGAAGAAATTCACTCAGGGTTTTGCCGGTATCAACAATATCTTCAACGATAATAATTTCCCGCCCATAAATGTCCTGATCCAAACCAATTGCTGTAACCACCTGACCTGTGGATTTCATACCGCGGTAAGATGCAAGTTTTATAAAACAGATTTCGGCATCAATGGTCAGATGTTTAAAAAGATCTGCAGCAAACATGAAGGCGCCATTCAATATGGCAATAAACAAAGGCGTCCTCCCGGCGTACTCTGAATTGATTGTCGCAGCCAGCTCCTGAACTTTTTCCTGAATGGCTTGTTCGGAAAGATAAATGTCAAACGACTTGTCGTGCAGTTTTACAGCCATGCTTGTGCAGTTAAAAGCTGCTAAACTACATCATTTTAAACCTAGCAACTTTGGTAGGGAAGGAGATTTGGAACCGAGAAACAATTTTTCTCCGGGCTGTGGCTGCATTCCTTCTGTAAGATGGTTATACTCCATCAGGCTCTCTTTGCGAATGCCTTCGATCTGCGCTATGTCCGCTATCGTTTCACCGGCGGCAACGATGTGATATTCGTTTGCCCCTGACTTTCTTTTCCGTTGTAAAAAAATCAGCTGATCATAAGCAGCAGCTTCCTGCGGCTGCAGTTCATTGAATTCAAATAATCGTGAAAGCGAAATGTTATGTTGTTCTGCCACTTTTAAGTACGGTGTGCCTTCCTCAACAAAGACAACCTTAGTATCGTTAATGTGAAATACGCCTGCAGGGTGTTTTACAGCGGGCTTTTGCCGGGCATAATCTGCCCGCACGGTTTCTTTTTTCACACTGGCCCATTCCGCATCATTGCTGCCGCGCTTTTTATTCATGGCAATAAGCGTGTACTCCTGCAGATTATAATCTTCTATAAGCCTGATCAGAATTTGAGGATACTTTGGATTCGTTGCATACCCTGCCTTTTTCAAACCATACGCCCAACCCTGGTAATCCAGAGGATCAAGATTGAACAGCGAAGCATAGTACGGCCGGTATTTTAAAAAATCGGAATGGTCTCTGTACGAGTCGGCGGGATCACCATATTTTCTGAAGCATTCACCCTTTGCGTCATCATCGTGCCGTACCGATTCTCCTTTCCAGTCTGATTTGCACTTTATTCCAAAATGATTGTTGGAAGCACGAACAAGATCACTGGTACCCGCTCCTGTCTCGTGTATGCCTTGTGCTAAGGTGATTGATGCAGGCACGCCGGTACGTTGCATTTCTTCAATGGCCAGATCTTTGAAGCGAGTTATGTACTGGCGAATGATTTCACTTGATTGTGCAAAGGATAAGCTGACTGCAAGTACGCAGAAAAGCAGCATGGTGAGTTTTTTCATTGGATGGCTTACGTTTAGTTGTCAATTCAATTTTCTTATCAGCATCAGTCCGTCACGAACGGGTAAAAGCACTTGTTCAATGTCGTTCCGGGCAGCAACAAATTCATTAAAAGCCTGAATGGCCTTAGCATTTTTACCTCGAATTTCCTGCTCCAACACCTGCCCGTGAAAGAGCACATTATCTGCTAAAATAAAACCATTCGGCTTTACTTTCGGCAATACCAGTTCGAAATAGCGGATATAGTTCTCTTTATCTGCGTCGATAAAAACCAAATCCCACGTTTCTTCCAGTTCACCGATGATCTGTAACGCATCACCGACGTGCAATATTATTTTTTTAACAAAAAAAGACTGGTCAAAAAAGGACTTTGCTGTCTTTGCATCATCTTCCCTCACTTCAATGGTGTGTAATCTTCCGTTTTCGGATAAACCTGTTGCCAAACACAAAGCGCTGTAACCGGTGAAGGTCCCGATTTCCAACACACGTAGGGGCTGCAGCATGCAGCTGATCATCTCCAGAAGCTTCCCCTGCAAATGTCCGCTGATCATGTGTGCATGCGGGTGATTTTGCTTTGTAAAAAGATGCACTTCGTTGAGCAACTCGTCTTCTGCCGAAGTGTATTTTTCAGCGTAAGCTTCAGCAAGCGGATTTATAATTTCCATTACAATGTGCCCAGGTCTTTATCAATTTCTCCGGTGCCCGGCTTAGAAATAAGCAGCAGTCCAAGGAACACGAGCAATCCATTAATTATTATCAGCTCAAGTCCTATCTGAAACTTTCCAAACAGATTTGACTGAAAATGATCAAGGAAATAGCAGATGAGCGGAGCAGCAATTGCAATTACCGGCACATATTTGTCAGCTACATTGCGTTTGGTGAGAATTCCAAATGCAAAAAGCCCTAACAGCGGACCATAGGTATAGCCTGCCACTTTAAGAATGAGTCCGATCATGCTCGGATTATTGATGGCTTTAAACATCATGACAAAAAGCAGAAATACAAACGCAAACACGAGGTGGACCGTTTTCCTTATTCGATTTTTTTGCTTGTCGGACCAGTCTTCCCGTCTTTTTAATCCTAAAATGTCAATGCAAAATGAAGATGTAAGTGCCGTGATGGCGCCATCAGCACTTGGAAACAGCGCTGAAATCAAAGCAATAATAAATATGATGGAAATGATGGCGGGCACGCCGGTTTCAAGAGCAATAGCCGGAAAAATTCTGTCCGGCTTGGCAGAAATGCCGTTTGCTGTTCCATACAAATACAACAACCCGCCAAGAAACAAAAACAGCAAAACAACCAGCGCCTGTATAATGCCAAACGTCAGTACATTCTTCTGCGAATCTTTCAACGTGCGTACGCTGATATTCTTTTGCATCATTTCCTGATCCAACCCTGTCATGGTGATGGTAATAAATGCACCGGCAAGCAACTGCTTTACAAAAAACAAACTACTGTTTGGATCAGCAACAAACATCCGCGTGAACCCCGAAGTTTTCATCTGATTTAACCCTTCGCCAAAAGAATAACCGAGTGAGTTTAAAATATAAATAACGCAAATGATGAGCCCCAGCAGCATGCAACTGGTTTGCAGCATATCGGTCCACACAATGGTTTTAACGCCCCCTTCATATGTGTACAACAGGATCATCAGCAAAATGACCAAAGTTGTAATCCAAAATGGTACGCCGAAGTTGGTAAGGATGGTGTCGTGCAAAATGGCCACCACCAGGTACAGCCGTGCTGTAGCACCTAATGTTCTCGACAGAATAAAAAATGATGCACCAGACTTGTAGGAAAAGAAACCCAAACGCTTGCTCAGATAATTGTAAATAGACGTCAGGTTCATGCGGTAGTACAATGGCAACAGCACATATGCAATGACCACATAGCCGATCACGTAACCGATTACTATCTGGAAATAAGTAAACCCCTCAAAACTGCCACCGGCAAAAGGTTTGCCGACAGCTCCCGGCACACTCACGAACGTAACACCACTCAACGACGTGCCTATCATTCCAAACGCAACAACCATCCAGTTGGAACTTTTGTTACCAATAAAAAACGATTCATTGTTAGCGTTGCGTGACGTGTAGTAAGCGACGATAAGCAGGAGAGCGAAATAACCAATTACGAATGAAAACAAGAGAATTGGGGACATAAGAAAAGCTTTAATCTCAGCCTAACAATTTTTGAAGATATAAAAATTTGTTTTCCTTTTGCTTCTCAACATTGTGCATGCAAATAAAACGCTTAGCAATTTTTTGCGGATCGCAAACAGGAAAAAACGAGTTGTACGTACGTGATGCAAAACGGCTTGCGCAGATCATTGCCGATAAGCATGTAGAATTGATTTTTGGTGGTGGGAAAAACGGGTTGATGGGCGTAATTGCTGATGCTGTGATGGAAAAGGGCGGCATTGTTCGTGGCGTTATTCCGAAAGCACTTGTTGAGTGGGAATCGCAGCATACAAACATCAGTGAACTCCTTGTTGTAGAAGATATGCATGTGCGGAAGCGAAAACTTTTCGAGCTGTGTGACGGCGCCATCATTTTACCCGGAGGCTTCGGAACGCTCGACGAGCTATTTGAAATACTAACATGGAATCAGTTGTCCATTCACGACAAAAAAGTTTTCATCTTTAATGCTCATGGATTTTACGATCATTTGATTCAGCATTTAAATCGCTTGAGCGCCGAAGGTTTTTTATATGGAAAACTTGAAGAAAAATTTACTGTAGTCAACAGCGCTGAGGAGATCGTTCCATTTATCGGCGAAGATTAAAATTGTACCCCACGTTTAAAACAGGACGGGTGCCATAAGGTGAATTGCGGTTTTGTAAGACGTCGTACATAACAGAAATAATAAACTCTCCGGCATCTGAAGGCATCACAAGCCCTCCACCTGCCAGCACGCTTGGTACTATTTCCGAATTAAGGTTTGACTTGTATTGAGAGGGATTATATGAGGTGGCGTAATACGTTTGGCTTCCAAAAATATAGTTTGCCTCCGGCTGCACCTGAATCATAAAGTTGGAGATCGGGTACACTCTTCCAAAAAGGTTTAAACCAACAATGCCTTGCCTTGTCTTATTATCGAGCTCACCTCTGTAGTACTGTTTCTGACCAATATAAAGCAAGTTCATTCCCACGCCTGCAGCAAGTGTTTTGTTGAATCTGTAGCCTGCCTGTGGTGCCAGATTGATCAACGTATAGCTGCCGAACGCTGCACCAAAGTTGCCTCCGACGAAAACCTTGTCCTTTCTAAATCCTTTCTCGACCTGCTGTTCTTCTTTTGGTTGCTCATCCTGCGCAAAAGAAAAAACATTCAAAACCAGGCAGCATATAATTGTAAAAAAATACCTCATATTCTGTTTTCCGTCACGCATCAAAAATTTTACCCGCATTGAGAATATTGTTTGGGTCAAACAAATTCTTTATTTGTTTCATCAACCGCATCTGCACCGGATCAAAAACGATCGGCAGATAATCTTTTTGCACAAGACCAATGCCATGTTCGCCGCTTATGGTCCCACCTAAGCTCTTCACCAGCTGAAAAATCTCTACGATGCCGTGCTTTAACGAACCGTTCCATTCGTCATCGCTCAGATCACCTTTTATAATATTTACATGCAAATTTCCATCACCGGCATGGCCGTAACACACTGATTGGAAACCATATTTTTTTCCAATCTCCTTTACACCCTTTAGCAACACCGGCAATTCTGCACGCGGCACCACGGTATCTTCTTCTTTGTAAATGGAATGCGACTTCACCGCTTCTCACACTCTTCTTCTCAGCTTCCACAATTCTGATTTTTGCTGCGCATCGTCGGCAAACAAAATCTCGCCGCAGTCAAACTGCATCACTATTTCCGAAATGCCCTCCATTTCCTTCATCAACACGTCCATGTCATTGCCGTCCACTTCAATGAGCAGATGTGCCTGCACCTCGTCGTCCATCGGAATGATACAATTGTCAACAAACCGCATCGTCCACTCGATGGCATCTCTTTCCATAAACTCCATCGCACTTGGCGTGTAGCCGGCAGAAAATATAGCACTCACTGCGGCGCATGCATTTTCCGGGTTTTTGAATGGAACAAGCATCAGAATGTCGTACTTCGGAAAGGGAATAAGCTTAAGAACAGCTTTGGTTACTATTCCCAAGGTGCCCTCGCTTCCAACAATTAATTGGGTGAGATTATAACCTGTGGCATTTTTCAACACGTTGGCACCTGTCCATATGATCTCACCTGTTGGCAGCACCACTTCCAGGTTTAAAACATAGTCCTTGACAACACCATATTTCACTGCTTTTGGTCCACCACTGTTTTCAGCAATGTTGCCGCCGATCATACACGAGCCGCGGCTGCTTGGATCGGGCGGATAAAATAGACCTTTTGCTTTGACGGCATCCTGCAATACTTCGGTGATTACCGCAGGTTCAGTAGTCACCTGGAGATTTCGCTCATCAATATCAATGATGCGGTTCAGCCGTTCAATCGATAGCAACACACCTCCTAAATGCGGAAGTGCACCACCGCTTAATCCGGTTCCGGCTGCACGCGGTGTGACAGGTATTTTATGTTGGTTGCACACCTTCAGAACTTCACTTATTTCCTGTGCGTTACCGGGCTTTAAAACTACATCGGGGAGAAAGTGCAGATCTTCTGTTTCATCGTGCGCATAGTCATTAAGCACTTCGTCATCTACAAAGACGTACGCATCACCAACGATCTTTTTGAACGTTGCAAGAAATTCAATAGCCAGCGGCGTTTCAGCGGCAATCATATTTCGATTTGCTATAAAAGTCGTTTAAAACAATTAAACAGGAAAGACAAATTTACTGGCGGAAGGTTGGACAAAGCGATTGACTTTTATTTCCGCGATACGTATCAAAAATACCTTGTCTGATGAGTGCAAATTCGAATGCGCCGCGTGTTCCGTTATAAGTTTTCAGCGATGATGCAGTGGCATCGTAAGTGAAAGTGGCAATATAGTCTTTGAAGCCTACACCCACCATTGGAATAAAAGCTTCATTGTAACGGTAATACAAACCCCCTATCAGGAGGTATTCACCATCGCCGGACAGATTGTAATGAGCATTGGCGCCGCCGACCAACTCAAATGCATTTGCCTGGTTGGTATAATAAACATTCGGATTTACAATTACCTGGTTGTTCAATTTGAAGCTGCCGTTTAAAAAGCCCGTATATCGAACCGGAACTTTCGTATCTGCGCTGTTCGTTGTGGTGAAGAATGATTCGTGCGGCTGATTTACGTGGTGAGCAGAAAAGCCGCCATTCAGGTAAATTTCACTTGTTGGGAAGTACGCGTAGTTCATGCCTACCTGAAGATCGAAATAGCTGATATTGTTGCTGTTCAACGCAACGGCAGTCGGGATCTTGCTGTCGAAAAAGAAGCCGTTGAATTGATCCGGGAATTTTAAATTACTGATGTTTATTTGTTTGTTCGCGTAACCGGCGTTGAAACCAAGGCTCAACAAACTGGAATAACCCAACATCTGGTGATAAGCCACCGAACCGTAAACTTTGGTAGACGTGAGGTTTCCACTCCCTGCCACATCTCTCAGCACGACACCGCCCAAACCTACCCACCCGTTTTCAAGTCTTTCGCGGAAAAGTTGCACGTCGCCGTAAACACTCATTGTTTTAAACGGCACCGTCATGATTGATGACCACTGGTTTCTGTAATTAAATCCCAGCCGGTAATTTCCATCAGGCATAAAGCCGGTGTTGGCAGGATTGGTTGTAAGCGGCGAATAAAAGAATTGAGAAAAATGAAGGTCCTGTGAAAAGGCAGAGGGTGAAAGGAACAAGGTAAATGGAACGAGCAGAAAGGTACAGACAAAGGTTCTAAACCTTTGTTGCATCAAAACTGATATTTTACCTTTTTCGTTCATTGATTCATCAAATTACCAAATTCTGTAATCATCTGATTAACGTTATATCGCCTTTTTTGCGGGCTTTTGTTCCGTCGAAAAATTCAACGTCCAGCGTGTATGCATACGCATCCATTGGAAGCAGTTTTCCCTGGAACGTACCATCCCAGCCAACTCTCTTGTCGTCCGTTTCAAAAACTTTTTGTCCCCAGCGGTTCCAGATCGTAAACCGCATTTTCGAAATGCCGTAGCCTTTTACGAATATTTTACTGTTTACGTCTCCGCTTGTTGGCGTGAACGCTGTAGGAACATCAACAGCCGGTTCCACCGTGACGGACAATGAACTGCAAACTTTGTCGACACACCCATACTGGTTGTAAGCAGTGAGGCAAGGCTGATACGTGCCTGTTTTATTATACTCATGCTGAACGTCCGCAGTGCTCGTGGTAATCAACGAATCACCGTCGCCGAAATCCCACCGGTACCGAACAGCGCCCGGAGGCGAAGCATTCGTAAATGTGACAGGCGTATTCAGCCCCGGGGTTGAATGCGTAAATGCAGCAGTCGGTTTGCTGTAAATGTTTATCGTAAATTGTTTTGTGTCTGTTTTGTTGCAGGTGTTGTCGTCCGTCGCTGTTAGCGTAATGGTGTAAACACCCGGTGAATTGTACGTGTGCGTCGGTACTTTCAGGTCAGAAGTGCTGCCGTCGCCGAAATCCCAGTGGAACTGTACGCCGCCGGTGGAGGTGTTGCTAAAAACTGCCGCATACGGCGCACACCCTATGGCAGGTGTTTCGAAATCTGCGGTTACAACTGCAGCGACCTTTAAATCTTTCACGAGGGTGTCAGGGCTGTTGCAATAAAACGGATCCACTAAAATCAATTTAACCTTGTACGTACCCGGACTTTTGTAAGAGTGAACTACAGGGCTCATTCCCCCTGACTGAATGGTGCCGTCACCAAAGTCCCAAATGAAACCATTTGTGTTGGTGGATACTCCGGCGAGCGGCTTGCTCAGGTTTTCGAAGCTGTACGAGAAAGACTCACAAGGAGAAAGCTTATTTGTATTGAAATCCAGATCCATTCTATCCGGAATGGCTTTCACAATTGTATAAGTTGTATCGCGTGGAATACATTTGGTTGGATCAATAGCGATCAATGTAACTGTATAAGTTCCGGCGTTTTGATAAGTGTGAGAAATAATCGGTGAAGTTGACTCCGGAGAGTTTGGTGTTCCATCGCCAAAGTTCCAGATGTAAGATTGCGCTGTTTGAATACTGTCGGTAAAATCTACAGTCAGTGGAATGCAGCCTGAACTTCGTTTTACTCCTTTAATATATGCTTCCACCTGTCCTCTCGCACCGGAAAGATCAAGATTGATTTTCAACATGGCAAGATTGCAATTGTCCGAAGGATTAAAAGTGCGCCATGCTCCTGCGGTGGTCGGGAAAGTGCCCCCACCGCTACCCTTGCAGTCCGCGCAAATGGCCTGGTAAATCACGCCATTCTTATCAAACCGACTGGTTCCGCCATCCACGTGATCGGGAAAGCCGCCGACTTTCCCCCAAAAACTTCCAAACAATTGCGCTGTTGCATCTTTCTTTAAAACAAAAAAGTAAAAATCTCCGCCATCTGTATTTGGCTGAAATGCATCCGGCGTTACCGTTAACCCCGAAGTACCACTACTCGGGTACCCTGTATTGCCACCACCCCATCCGGAGATATAAACGTTCTCGCAACGATCCACCAAAAAGGCAACTGGCGAAATATTCGGATACGGTCCGCCTGAACCGAAAACCGTGGAGTAAACGTATGCTGATAAATCTTTTTCGAGCTTCACGATGAACTGCTTGCCACCACCCTGTGACCAGGGAGCCTTAACCGGCCACGATCCACGCGTTTGCCCCATGGCATATGGAAAACCGCTCAAATCAAACTGTACGCCGTACACCTGATCGATGTCACTCGTGCCTAAATATGTGGTTTTAATGACTGAAGAACCATCGTTGGCAATAATCGCTACAAAGCCGTCGGCAGAACCGTGATTAGATGCACCAACCGTACCCGCCGCAGGGCCGGGCAGATTGTTGCTTTCCGTGCCGCCACCGATATAAATTTCGTCGCTGGTAGGGTGTAGAGAAACAACGTAAGCTGCGTCGTTATTCGCCCCACCAAAATAACTGCTGAAAAGAACTGAAGAAAGGTTTGGATTAAACTTCATAACCACACCATCCTGCTGCCCACCAATGGTGGATTGAAACGCATTTTGCACAGGAAACTTTGTCGATCGCGTACAGGAGGCGAGATAAATATTACCCGCTGCATCGAGGTTTACTTCACTTCTTGCCTCGTCGCCATAATTCTGCTGCAGCGAATTTTCTTTGCCTCCACAGGGACTAATATTCGCGCCGTCATCGGCTTCCCCGCCCCATTGCACAGAACCGATTAAGGCAGTTCCGGCAGCATTGAGCTTAGTGACAATAATATCGTACAACCCGCCTTTTTTGGAAACATTCCCGATCGTAGGATAATTTGGTGAATCGGTCCTGCCCGCGACAATCAAATTACCCTGACCGTCAACAATTAAACTTTGCGGGAAATCTTCACCGGAGCCGCCAAGGTATGTTGCGTAAACTCTCTGGCTTCCATCCGGTGTCAGCTTCATAATGCCAATATCGAACGGTCCCGGCAAGCTGTTTGGACATGATGTGCCACTGCCGAACACTGTTTGATAAGCACCCGGAGAAACAGGAAAGCCATTGCCGAAAACAATGCCGCCGCCGAACATGCTGCCGTCTGGTCCATAAGTAGCCGTAAAGCCCCAGTTGTCTGCCGTGCTC
>JAEZJD010000086.1 GCA_023436425.1 Bacteroidota bacterium
CTGGTACAGAGAATCAGCGAGGTTCTTAACCTGTGTTTTTGTCTCATCACTTGCATCGGGCGGAAAAGCCAACAGTATCTGCGCAGCCTTAAATCTTCCCAGAGCTTTTCGCTCGTCCATAATGTAAAAAATATGATAGCCTGATTTGGATTTGTACACCACCGAAGTTTTCCCAACAGGTGTGTTGTAGGCGAGGGTTTCCAGTTCATACGGCAAACTGAAAACGGTAACCCATCCGATCTCTCCTCCGTTTTGTTTTGCAGCAGGATCGTCTGAGTAGGCGGCTGCAATTTTCGCAAAATCCATCCCTTTTTTCAAATCATCCTGCACTGCTGTTAACTTCTGTTTTGCAGCGGCAGAATCTGTTGCGCCATTTTGTTTTAAGCTTATGAAGATGTGTCCAATTCTTATGTCCTTTTGTGAGCGGCTGAATGCTTCTTCTGCCAGCTTGCTGATGGCTTCTTTATCATTCAAATATGCCGGCAAAATTTGCTGACGTAGATTAGCCAGATCTGATTTAATCTGCGGCAGCGTATCGAGCTTTTTTGCTTTCGCTTCTTTTATTTTCAGTCTCGATGCAATGTACAAATCAAGGTATTCACGAAAACTCTTTTTATCTTTTGCTCCCACATTGTTCTTTTTGTATGCAGCGAGAAAATCTTTTACTGAAACAGATTCATTACCGTAGGTGAAAAGCGTTTGTGCTGTGCCGGAAAGGGAAATCAGCACAGCAAATGCAACAGTGAGTTTTTTCATCCTTTTGTTTTTAGGCGCTGCTCGAGAATGTCGTTTATCTGTTGGTAGGTTAGCTTTTTGGCTATGATGCGCTTGTCTTTGTCGAGCAAATACAATGTAGGGAAACTTTGCACATCATACAACTGCGAATATCCTGGAATGTTTGCAGAAACTCTTGCTTTTTCTGCATCGCGTGAGTAGTAAACATTTATCCAATCCTGCAGCTTATGACTTTCTATGAATGAGTACCAGTCGTCTTTCTTACCATCATTCTCTTTTGCCAGGGAAAATATCTTTAACCCGAAGCTTTGCCACTTCGCCCGATACATGCTGTCAAGTTTCGGAAGCGTTTCTTTACAGTGACCGCATGTGGGGTCCCAAATAGCGACAACGACATACGGTGCCTGAACAGAGTACAGAGTTGTCTTGTTCCCTTTCAGGTCAGGCAGTTCAATTTCCGGCGCAGGATTGCCCAGTATATTCGCCATCAAACTGTAAGCTCTGTCAGTAAGCATCTTTCTTCCGCTTTCCGACATCCACGTGTAGTTCTTGTTTGCTATATATTTTTCAAACAGGTGAACAAACACTTTGTCTTCCCACATATACTTCTGAGTGTAATAGCGGTTAATGAATTTCAGGAGCAGGAACTTTTCCATGTCCTCGCTTGCGGAAGCATAGCCCATCATCCAGTCAATTTCTTTTATTACAGAATCGGCTGAAGGATAAATTAACTGATCGATGTACTTATCGAGTTTTCCCTCGAAAAAAGGAGTGCGTGACAGGCGGTCATCGAAAAAATAAGTGTCGTCCCAATAGTGTTGTTTGAAATAATGATAAGAAAACAGTGAATCTGTTTTTGCAGCAGGATCATTCTGCGGCACTTCCGGCTCACGCATCCATTTAAGCAAAGAACCGAGCAAACTGTTGTGCTCTTTTGCCAACAGGTCTGTACGATATTTCTTTATGTCGGAATTAAATACTTCAATTTCCTTACCAACAGCCACGGAATCTTTCGGAGTTTTTGCCGCAGTTCTTTTTGCCAGGAGTGCATCCATTTGCCGCCCCATTTTCATCATCTGATTTTGATAATCGAGAAACGCTGCATTTTCCGGAGAGTTGATGAATTTTCTGTGTGATAGGTCGCTGGTGTCGGCAATGATTGAGAACTTTTGATTTTTGTCAACGAGAAATTCTACGATGTGTGCTTTGTCGGGATAGCCAATAATGTAAATGCCACCGCCGAGTTTTTTGCTGCCTTTAAAAACTGCTTCGCTTTTGTCGTTCGTTTTCGCCGAATCGATTACGGGAAGTTGTTTGCCGTTGTAATGTCCTAGGAAAATGTATTCGTTCTTAAAAGGTTTCAGTGTAACCTTTATTTCGTACCCATCTTGTGCGGAGACAACTAGATGAAGAAAGACAAAAGCAAGTGCAATCAGATGTTTCATCTGTAGGTAATTTTTTCAGTCCGCCTGCGGCGAAACATTGTTTGGTCAGATGGAACGCTTTTAAAAATTGTCTGTGCTAGATTAACTCCGGGGCGTTTCATAAGATGCATGTAAAAATAATTCAATTGAAAAGTGCATAGGTTAAAATGTTGTAAAAAGCCACTGCTGTTGCATTGTCGAATGGAACTGCATTTAAAAATGACAAGCTACTTTTACCGCTCGTGAGAAAGAGAAAAAATATTCTGCTCGAAAATGTTTTAGTGGAGAATTATGCCGCTGAGGGAAAGTCATTAGCACGGCATGACGGCAAAGTTGTTTTTATAGAAGGTGCTGTGCCCGGCGACGTGGTGAATGTGCGCCTGACAAAAAATAAAGCAGATTGGGCGGAAGCTTATCCGGTGCATTTTCGAAGTTTTTCAACAGAAAGAGTCACTCCATTTTGCCAACACTTTGGTGTGTGCGGCGGTTGCCAATGGCAGATGTTGCCATACGAAAAACAACTTCAATACAAGCAGCAGCAGGTGAAGGATAACCTGAGCCGCATCGGTAAAATTGATCTGCCGGACTTTTTGCCAATTGTTGGCGCCGCCCAAGATAAATTTTATCGAAATAAGCTGGAATATACTTTCAGTACCAAAGAATTTATGCCGGCCAAAGATGAAGTGCAGCGTTCCGGGGGTGCTCTCGGCTTCCATGCGAAAGGTTTCTTCGACAAAGTTGTTCAAATCGAAAAGTGCTGGCTGCAGCCCGAGCCGACAAATGAAATCAGGAATGCACTGAGAGCATTTGCTTTTGAAAATGGATTTACGTTTTACGACTACCGCCAGCACAAAGGATTAC
>JAEZJD010000054.1 GCA_023436425.1 Bacteroidota bacterium
ATTATAAGGGACACGTTAAACTTGTCAATCCTGCTAACAAAAGAAAGTTAGAAGTCATTGTGATAGGAACGGGTCTTGCCGGCGCATCAGCTGCTGCATCTCTCGGCGAGTTGGGATACAAAGTGAAAGCTTTTTGTTTTCAGGATTCTCCACGTCGTGCACACTCTATTGCGGCGCAGGGGGGCATTAATGCGGCAAAAAATTATCAGAACGACGGCGACTCTGTATTTCGCTTGTTCTATGATACGATCAAAGGCGGTGACTATCGGGCAAGAGAAGGAAACGTTCACCGGCTGGCGGAAGTAAGTGCAGCAATCATTGATCAATGCGTCGCACAAGGGGTTCCCTTTGCCCGTGAATATGGTGGTTTATTGAGCAACCGATCTTTTGGCGGCACTCAGGTGCAAAGAACATTTTATGCTGCGGGACAAACCGGGCAGCAACTGTTGATTGGCGCCTACCAGGCATTGGAACGGCAGATTGCTTTGGGTACTGTGCAAATGTATAATCGCCACGAAATGCTGGAGTTGGTCATCGTTGATGGAAAGGCACGTGGAATTATTGCGAGAAACCTGATTACAGGCGAACTTGAGCGCCATTTTGGGCATGCAGTTTTGCTGTGCAGCGGCGGCTACGGAAACGTGTTTTATCTCTCCACAAATGCGATGGGCAGCAACACGACAGCAATTTGGAAAGCCCATAAAAAAGGAGCGTTGTTTGGCAATCCGTGCTTCACACAAATTCATCCGACGTGTATCCCCGTCAGCGGCGAGCATCAGTCGAAGCTCACGTTAATGTCGGAATCATTGCGAAATGATGGAAGAATATGGGTTCCAAAAAAACAAAACGACACACGCAGACCGAACGAAATTCCCGAAGAAGAAAGAGACTACTATTTAGAAAGACGGTATCCTGCGTTTGGTAACCTTGTACCTCGTGATGTTGCGTCACGTGCGGCTAAAGAAAGGTGTGATGCAGGTCACGGCGTAGGTACTTCCCGACAGGCTGTTTATCTCGACTATGCAGATGCGATTCAGCGGTATGGCACAATAGAAGCGAACAAGCACAATCTTGAAAATGCAGATGCGGCAACCATTACATCGCTGGGTAAGGAAGTTGTAAAAGAAAAGTACGGGAATCTTTTCGACATGTATGAAAAGATAACAGGTGAAAATCCTTACGAAGTTCCGATGCGCATTTATCCGGCTGTGCACTACACAATGGGTGGACTGTGGGTGGATTATGAGTTAATGACAACGGTGCCTGGCTTGTATGCATTGGGTGAGTGTAACTTTTCAGATCACGGCGCAAACCGGCTGGGAGCATCGGCACTCATGCAAGGTTTGGCTGATGGATATTTTGTAATTCCTTACACGATTGGAAATTATCTCGCTGATGAAATCCGTGTTAATCCTATTCCTACCACGCATCCTGCATTTGAAGAAGCCGAGAATAGCGTAAGGGAAAGAATTGAACGGTTGATGAACATAAAAGGTTCTCAAACGGTGGAAAGCATGCATAAGCGGCTCGGAAAAATAATGTGGGACAAGTGCGGCATGGCTCGCAATGCGCAAGGTTTGCAAGAAGCGATTCAGGAAATTCGTCAATTAAGAGAAGAGTTTTGGCGTGACATAAAAGTTCCTGGAAGTGTAAATGAATTTAATCCTGAATTGGACAAAGCAAATCGGGTTGCAGATTTCATGGAACTTGGAGAACTGATGTGCATCGATGCGCTGCAGCGGGCAGAAAGTTGCGGTGGGCATTTTCGGGAAGAGCATCAAACGGAAGAAGGAGAGGCGTTAAGGCACGATGCCGAATTTATGTACGTGGCGGCCTGGGAATACGAGCCGGGCGAAAAATGGCAACTTACAAAGGAAGATTTGAAGTATGAGGTTGTAAAGCCGACACAGAGGAGCTACAAATAATTTGAAATTTGAAAATGTGGTGATTTGGAAGGAAGCCACATTATAATTCAGTTTTTTAAGTTATTAGAAATGAGAAGACAATCGGATTGTAAATAAAACAATTAGCACATTTGGTTCTATGGAACACTACAATATGAATCTGACTCTGAAAGTATGGCGTCAGTCAAACAGAAATAGCGACGGAAGATTTGAAACGTATCAGGTTTCCGACATTTCATCCGAAATGTCGTTCCTTGAAATGTTTGATGTATTGAACGAACGCCTGGTGAGAGAAGGAAGAGATCCGATAGCCTTTGACCACGATTGTCGCGAAGGCATATGCGGCATGTGCTCTATGTACATAAACGGTCGTCCGCACGGGCCGTGGCATGCCACTACCACCTGCCAGCTGCACATGCGTGCTTTCAAAGATGGCGACACAATTGTAGTTGAGCCATGGCGTGCAAATGCTTTTCCGGTTATCAAAGATTTAGTTACAGATCGAAGTGCATTTGACAGAATCATTCAAGCCGGTGGATTTATTTCTGTAAACACCGGAAATGCAGTGGATGGAAATTCTATTCCGGTTGACAAAGACAAAGCTGATGCCTCGTTTGCCGCAGCTGCATGCATAGCCTGCGGGGCGTGTGTGGCCGCCTGTAAAAATGCATCTGCATCATTGTTTTTGTCAGCAAAAGTTGCTCATCTGGCACTGTTGCCACAAGGGCAACCAGAAAGACACAACCGGGTGCTGAGCATGGTTACGCAAATGGATAAAGAAGGATTTGGCAGCTGTACGTTTACCGGTGCTTGCGAAGCTGTTTGTCCGAAGGAGATTGCCATTACGAACATTTCCCGCATGCATAAAGATTATTTATTTGCAGGGTTGGCTGATGAAAAGACAACGGATTAACAACTCTCCGGTGGCATAGTTTTTACTGCCTTCACAGCATCAATTCTGCTGTGATCCAAACGAAATCACCACATACTTTATTCAACAAAGTAGCACGGATAACGGTGCTGTTTTGGATTATGAAAGTGATTGCCACAACCTTGGGCGAAACACTTGGTGATTTCTTTTCGATGACGCTAAATCTCGGGTATGTCACAGGTCTGCTTATCACACTCATTTTCTTCCTCCTCGTTCTCACTATTCAACTTTTAGTTAGGAAGTATGTTCCTGTTTTTTATTGGCTGGTAATTATTGGAACTACCACATTGGGAACAGAAATATCTGATATGATTGATCGCACATTACATCTTGGTTATCCACTCGGAAGTTTGCTGCTTTTCTGCCTGTTGCTGATCACACTTTTTCTGTGGTATCGCAGGTACCACGACCTTCATGTGTATCCGATTTTCGAGCGGAGCAAAGAGGTTTATTTTTGGATAGCAGTGCTGTTTTCAAACAGTCTGGGAACAGCCTTTGGCGATTTTTTGAGTGACGATGTTGGCATGAGTTACCTGACCGGCGCTTTAGTTACAGGCGCCATTATTGGGGTGATTTTGTTACTTCATTATCTTACCAAAATAAATGAAGTGCTCCTGTTTTGGATAGCATTTGTTTTTACACGTCCTTTCGGTGCCACTTTCGGAGATTTTCTTACCAAGTCACGTTCTCAAGGTGGTTTGGAACTCAGGCGATTTCCGGCTTCTATTGTGCTCATTCTGTTAATGGCTGTATTCATCGTTATCTCGCATTTTCTTCACGACGATGCGCCTACATTAGCCATGGAAGCGGCAGATGGGCACGGCACTGCCTCTGCATGAATGTTGTCATTGTCTTATTTCTATTTCTAAAACAATAAAAAGTAGCACTTTTACGCTTACTGAAAAACCCTGCTATTGACGCTTTTGAGCCGAATACTGCTTTTGCTGATTGTATCGCACCTCGTTAGTGCCGCATATTCGCAGCAACCACCGCATCCCGGTTCAAATCTGCGTATTAAAAAAATTGCTGTTGCGGATAGTGTCCTTCTCGACACGCTCAGTATTGTTCCCGGCACGTTCGCAGTAAAACAAATTGATACATCTTTTTATTCCGTTGATTTTACAACAGCTGTTTTGCGGTGGAGAGTAAAGCCTGAAATGGATAGTGTTTCGGTTGTGTACCGTGTATTTCCGTACAAGTTGAATGCAACTGTGCAGCGGTGGAGCTATGACAGTGTAGTAAGCAAAATGTATGCGGCACCATATCAATTAAATAAAAGTGAGGCACGGTCCAATCTCTTCGATTTTGGAAATATCCGCTACAGTGGCAGTTTTGGAAGAGCGCTCGCTTTTGGCAACAACCAGGACGCTGTTGTCAATTCAAACTTCCAATTGCAACTGAACGGAATGCTGAAGGACAGTATCGAAATTGCAGCTGCGTTAACGGACAACAATATTCCCATTCAGCCGGATGGTACTACACAACAACTCAACGAGTTCGATCAGGTGTTTCTTCAGTTTAAAAAGAAAAACTGGGAGCTGAGTCTGGGCGACATCGACATTCGGCAGAACAACATGTACTTTCTAAATTTTTACAAACGATTGCAAGGCGTTTCTTACCAAACGAAAAACTACATTTCGCCTTCAGTACAATCTCAAATGCTCGTGAGCGGCTCAATCGCAAAAGGCAAGTTTAATCGCAACATAATTGACCGCACCACGTATCCAAACCTCGAAGGAAACCAAGGTCCGTACAGGTTGCAAGGGGCAAACAAGGAGTTCTTTTTTATTGTGCTTCCAAATACCGAACGGGTGTTTTTGGATGGTGAATTACTGCAGCGGGGAGAAGATCAGGATTACATCATTAACTACAACACTGCAGAACTGACGTTTATGCCGCGACGGATGATCACGAAAGATTCGCGCATTCAGGTAGAGTTTGAATATGCAGACAGAAATTTCCTGAATTCGAATTTGTATCTTTTTCAGGAGTTCAGTTTCAACAATAAAGTGAAGATCAGGTTCAGCGCCTTCAGCAATGTTGACGCGAAGAATTCCCAAATAAACCAGTCGCTGGACAGCCGTCAGAAGCAATTTTTGTTTAACGTCGGCGACAGCATTCAAAATGCATTGTATCCGGCAGTTTCGCTCGACAGTTTTGCTTCGGACAAAATTCTCTATGAGAAAGTTTTTTATGCAAACGGATCAGTAACAGATTCATTTTACAAATATTCGGTAGATCCGTCAGCGGCGCATTATGCTCTTTCGTTCACCGATATGGGTCAGGGAAATGGGAACTACATAGCAGAGTTCAATGGGACCAATGGTAAGGTTTACAGCTTTGTAAAGCCGGTAAATGGTGTGAGACAAGGACGGTTTGAACCGGTAACAGTGCTGGTGACACCGAAAAAACAACAACTGTACACACTCGGGACAGAGCTTAATATTGATGCAAATAATAAGGTGACAACAGAAGTTGCAGTTAGCAATTATGACGTTAATACATTTTCAACGATAAATTCCGGTGACGACAAAGGAGTGGCTGCAAGGCTGCAATACACAAATACAGCTGTGCTCAATAGTACAAAAAATTTGCAGCTAATTTCCACCGTGGATTACGAACATGTTGCGGAAAAATTTAAACCGGTGGAACGGCTTCGCATGGTGGAGTTCTCACGTGAGTGGGGTTTGCCAACGCAGATTAATGCTGCCACAGAAAACATTTTCAGGCTGTCTACGCAGTTAAAACAAAAAAATAATCAGTCGCTCAGTTATCAGTTCATGACATATCAGCGCAGCGACGACTACAAAGGTTATCAAAACATCTTACAACAAGTGACCACCATTGCCGGCTGGAATTTCAATAACCAGCTTGCATACACAACGTTTAGCAGTTTTTCCGACAAAGGCAGCTATCTCCGACCGGTTTTCGACATGAGCAAAGTGTTGAAACAATTTGCATCAATGCGGCTTGGATTTCGCTATGCAATGGAAACAAACGAGATAAGACACAAACACAACGACAGCATAGGGCTGCAAAGTTTTTCATTCGATACATACACTGCATACCTCAAATCCGATGACCGCAGAAAAAACAAATACAACATCAGCTTTTTTACACGTTCGGATAAATACCCTACGGAAAACAAGTTGATGGCGGCGGATAGAAGCTATAACACCAACGTGCAAGCAGAGTTGACCAAAAGCGAGAAGCACAGATTTTTTCTCAGCAGCACCTATCGAATTCTCAATGTGTATAACAAAGCGATTTCTAAACAGAAACCAGATCGCACCATGTTGGGTAGAATGCAGTACCTGGTGAATGAATGGAAGGGCATGATCACCGGAGATTTTCTGTATGAGTTGGGAACGGGACAGGAACAACGAAGAGATTTCGCCTACATTGAAGTGCCGGCAGGGCAGGGGGAGTATACATGGATTGATTATAACAGTGATGCTATTCAGCAGATTAATGAATTTGAAGTGGCGGTTTTCAGAGACCAGGCGAAATACATTCGCGTGTTAACGCCATCAAATCAATTCACAAAGGCGAATTACACCACGCTCAATTACAGCGTGCAACTTAATCCAAAGGCTTTGTTGGGCGAAAGCAGTCTATCGCCGATGATGAAGTTCATGTCAAAGTGGCAGTTGCAATCCTCCCTACAGAAAACAAAAAAGTCGATTGCAAAAGATGCTGCTAACAGCGGAATTGAATTCAATCCATTTAAGTATAACCTGCAGGACACCTCACTTTTAACGAATACAACGTCGTTAATAAATACACTTTCCTTCAATCGTTTGTCACCGGTGTGGGGCTTTGATATTTCGAACTATCACAACTCAGGCAAAGCGTTGCTTACCTATGGATATGAAACAAGAGTGTTGCGGGATTGGCTGGCAAAAGTCAGATGGAACGTGGGTAGCAGCATTGCCGTGGATGTGAATAACAAGCTGGGGTTAACCGCTTTGTACACACCGAAATTCTCCAACCGCAATTACGAAATTACAACGTTGAGCACGGAGCCGCGGGTGAGCTTTGTGCAGGGTACGGTGTTTCGTGTGCAGGCGAGCTACAAAGTGGAAGTAAAAAGTAATGCAGAAATATTCGGCGGGGAACGGTCCACATCCAATGCTTTGAATTTCGAATCAAAATACAATGTGCTGCAAAACAGTTCTATCAACGGCAGGTTTACATACAACAATATCAGCTTTGCTCCGAATGCTGATCCGGTGAAACGAAACCCGAGTGTTGAGTACATTATAATGGATGCGCAGCGCCCAGGCGCAAATTATTTGTGGGCAGTAGACTTTACAAAAAAGTTGATGAACAACCTGGAATTAAATTTTCAATACGACGGAAGACGACCTGCGGACTCCAGAACTATTCACACCGGTCGGGCAGCTATCCGGGCTTTGTTTTAGGTCGAGAACACAGTAAATTGACTTCCCGAAACTTTATTGACGATCAGGGATTATGCAGGGGAAAATAGCATTCGGCCATAACCGAAGCGGAACGATGAATTAATGTACAGGTTTTTTCTCTACTGCTCAAGGTCCTCTCAGAACCGATGTTACAGGAGGATTCCGTAAAAATCAATGAATCGACCCTGCGTTGTAATAATCAGTATTTCTTTTAATAAGTCCATCTTGAATTTCCATTACAGACACTCCTCTTGCTGTAAACTTTTTAGTTGTCGAGTCATTAGGAAACCACACCTTTGGCACTGTACCCTTCCATATCCACTCCACGACAGCCATGCTATCATTTGCGATGATTGAAGCGATTTCCATATGTGCATCAGGAATAGCAGAGATCGTGGAATGAACAAACCTGATTAGTGTGTCTCTGGTACCTGATACTTGCATATTAAATGCGATGTCCTCATATTTGAAGTTGTCCGCAAAGAGTGATGCAACTTTCACCGAATCATAATTGTTCCATGCTTCGACATATTTTTTTGCGATAGTCTCATTTCTATGAGAAGTTCCGTTCTGATTGTTACATGCAATAATCGAAAGTGTAAGTATGATAAACACTCCACGTTTCTTAATTCTGTCTTTCATATCCATCATATAAATTTAAGAGCCGGAACAAAAAAATGATTACAGTTAACATCCAAAGCGTTCGGGAAGGAGCGGCATTTGAAAATCTTCAGCTTCACGGTTGCTTTGTCGTTTATTTATGTTCTGGAGGTTAATTTAGCACTTCAACCCCTCTTTTACAAACACAGTGTTAGCGGCATTAAATTACTATCAGCGTTTCAAATAAACCTTTCTGAAGTACTGACCGCCATTGGAGCTTGTCGCAGAAAAATAGACAGTGAAGGCAGTACTGTTAAGTGTTTCAATGGTGCCCAAACCGTATTGTACCGACCAAACAGGAATATCTAATTTATTATTTGGTGTAATGCTGTAAGTTCCGCTTCCACTGACGTTATTTTCTCTGGCTGAGAAAACGCCGTTTACTTCAAATTTCCAGTAATCTGTAGGTGCGCCAATATAAACCCCTGGTAGTAGATAACCACCGGCAGGGTTAATCCAATTATTATTCGTTACTGAATCTTTTAAAACTTTCCAAGTTCCTAAAATAAGAGTGGAAGTATCTCCCGAAATTCGTGTTACCCGAAAGAAATAACTATGAGTACTGCCATCTTCGGCGGTGACCGTGTATTTTACCCCGCTTGTGAAATCCTGCGCGGTTCTGTTTGCGGGTTCAATCTTTTTTCCATTAAAATCAATCGTTGGAAGCAGGCTATTGACAGCTGTATTCGGGGGGAATTCAAATCTTATGCTATCAGAGGATACAACGCCTGTTATATCGGCCGAAAGTCCAGGGTTGTCAGACGTTTTAAAAACTACGGAAGTAATACTTTTATTTGAAGACAGAAGTTCTTTGTCCTGCTTGTTACAACCAACAACAATAAGAAATAGGAAAAGCAGCAGTGGTTTTATCATAACATAGAATTCACTAACGGTCGGTAGATGATAGTATTTTGTTGAAACCTATCAATTGGCTAAAACTTTTCAACTTAAATTGACTCACTATAAAGTAGTTAATACACATTGTCGCTAACGTGATACGGCTTTGCGTTGTGGCGGTATTCCGTGTTCCGTCTGTTTAAATTTATTACTAAAGTTCAATAGCAGTACAATCGCTCAGCACTTATTCATCAGCCACGATATTGCAAACTGATGTTAGGCGAAGTTATTTTTTGCGTTTTGCCAACGTCACACTTACATATTCTTTTACAATCAAACGAGCTTTGTTTGAACCTAAATGTCCATATCCATTTGGGCTGTCATTTTCAAACACACCTGTCAATTCAACAATTAAATATGTGTCCCAATAAGAATTATGTGCAGAGTCAAACAGTTTTTGAAAACGTTTAGGTATCTCTTTGCCTGAAATATCATCTAATTCCACATTCAAAGGTTGGACACAACGTGTTGTAGAATTCAAAGCCCAATATTCGTCAACACCACTGTAAGCTGCTTTAATAAAAACTTTTTGTCCTGCGTATTTAGGTAAATCGCAAAAGTCAATTAGTTGTAAACCATCATAGCTGCGTCTCTCCTTCGCTAATTTGTGGGTACAAGATTGAAAAAACAATGTTAGTAATAATATAAAGTAGAAGTTGCGCATGTATTTCGCCTAACGTTTATCGGCTTGCTGTCAGTACAGGTATTTCATGTTCCTTCAGCTTAGCTTGTTGCGCCTAACGTCCATCAGCTTTGCGTTCGGCTGGGCATTCCGTGGTTTGTCAGCCCTGAACTGGAGCCGATGGCTAAACTGATGTACAAGTTTTTTTCTGTTGTTCATCTGCGTTCCATCTGCCGAAACAAAAGATGATAGTTGTTCCTGTTGGTGATGATTTATTAGTCGCCCCAGCTGACGCAAAACTGCTGTTAGGCGCATGTCATTTTCCGCTTCCGGGTAGTCCACCTTTCAAGGTGCGAATACTGCTTTTTGTTCCGATAATCGGCTCCTTAACCTGCACGATAAATCCCTGCTTCCACTTGTCTCTTAATTTGCTCAATCTTTTAGCTCTTTTATTTTGCCGCCGTTTGATTTTACCCCACTTCGACATAATTGTGTTTACGCATCTTGGTCAACAGATGCTAATATTCGGTCAGCTTCTTTCTTAAGACTTGCTCGGTCATTGAAGTACTTGTCAAATAATTCTTTGTCAAGTCTGCTATATGAAGCCATCCCAACCCCGTCGTAAGTAGGGTCAATAGCTAAGAAGTTGGAAAGCTTCAAACAAACTCCATTGACATTTCTAAATTTACTTTCATCATTACGGTCAATTGCAAGAGGCAACTTATTCAGCGTTTTTGATAATGCAGCTATCTTTTCGTTTTTGGCATCGATGGAACCTCTGTTCTTATCGAAGTAAAGGTTTAAAGCAAGGATAATTTCGTCCTTGTGCCACCTTGGATTTCTGCTTGTTTTAGATTTACTGGCTATTGTATTTGTCATAATAAAAGTTCTGGTTTTGAAAGATTGCGCCTAACTCATAAATATACGAAACGACCAAACTCGTATAGACCTGATTTTCAGCTCGTTTTAATTTCGTATTTCGTTGTAGATTTTATCTTCAACAGAAGAAAACGAAACTAGTATTTGGGCTGCACCCCGGTGTAATTATGCGGCGTAATGGACTTGAGCTCTTTTTTAACCGCGGCTGAAATATCGAGAGAATCAATGAAGCGATGCATTGTTTCCCTGGTGATCTTGCCCTTGCCCCGTGTCAGCGACTTTAAAGCTTCGTACGGATTTTCGTACTGCTCTCTCCGCAAGATTGTTTGAATTGCCTCGGCAACTACCGCCCAATTCTGTTCCAAATCGCGGTGAATTACTTCATCGTTCAGCACCAATTTATTTAATCCCTTGTCTATTGATTTAAAAGCAAGCAGCGTGTGTGCGAACGGTACGCCAATATTGCGCAACACTGTAGAATCGGTGAGGTCTCTTTGCAACCGAGAAACCGGCAGCTTTGATGCAAGGTGCTCGAAAATTGCATTGGCAAACCCGAGATTACCTTCTGCATTTTCAAAGTCGATTGGATTGACTTTGTGCGGCATGGCAGACGAACCAACTTCCCCTTGTTTTGTTTTTTGTGTGAAGTAATCCATGGAAATGTAGCTCCAAACGTCGCGACAGAAATCGATCAAAATATTATTGATCCGTTTCATGCCGTCAAATGCGGCAGCAAGGCTGTCGTAATGTTCTATCTGCGTGGTAAACTGTTGTCTTTGGAGGCCAAGTTTTTCCACGAATTCGTTACCAAACTTTATCCAATCTACCTTCGGGAAAGTCACCTTGTGCGCATTGAAATTACCGGTTGCTCCGCCAAACTTAGCGGACGCCGGTACTTGCAGCAGCAGTTCTATTCCGTTTTGCAGTCGTTCAGAAAACACTGCTATTTCTTTTCCCAATATGGTTGGACTTGCGGCTTGCCCGTGTGTTCTTGCAAGCATGGGGATATTGTTCCATTGTCTTGCCAGCACCTGTAACTCTTTATTTAGATTGAGCAGTGATGGCAAATATTCAAACTCGAGCGCATGCTTCCATAGCAAAGGAATGGCGGTATTGTTAACGTCCTGCGACGTCAATCCAAAATGTACCCATTCCGTATTTTTTTCGCCGGCCTTTGTTAACTCCTGTTTGATGAAGTATTCAACGGCCTTTACATCGTGATTTGTCGTGTATTCTATTTGCTTGATTTCAAGCGCATCATCTAACCCGAATTCGTCTTTGATTTTAATAAGCTGTTTTGCGGCTTTGTCGGAAAGCTTAAAAAATTTTTTGTCAGCAAGAAACTTCAGGTATTCTATTTCAACAAACACCCGGTACTTAGTAAGTGCGAACTCCGAAAAATACTGATCGAGATATTGCAATTGCTTACGGTAGCGTCCGTCAATGGGTGAAATGGCAGTCAGTGAGTTTAGTTCCATACCGGGTTGGTCAATAATAAATATTCAATGGTGACATCTATTTGAAATTCGAAAGTGAAAACCTGAAACTCCAAACTCCAAACTCCAAACTCCAAACTCCA